>JBGVOY010000148.1:0-15974 GCA_045126755.1 Alphaproteobacteria bacterium
TTTGCTTTTGTGCTCAATTATCTTGAGTGTAATTTTCGTCAAATGGAGCGAAAAACCCGAAGTTAAAGACTGCATAAATAAAGCAGCAAATGAAGATAATGTTGAGGATATTCCTCTTTCAAAACTGCGTAGATATACGGCAATTTCTGTTGCAAGCTCTCTTTTTGTAACCGCTTCACTTATTATTGCCGGAACAATACTTGTTAAGCTTGTTATGTTTATAATCTAAAAACCGTATAGCTATGAGAAGTTTAATTATCATCATAATCGCCCTTGTTGCAGGCATTTTTTGTTTCATTATGGAAAAGAAAAATACCAAATGTGATGAAAGTTCCGCATTTAAACACCAAAAGGAACAATGGCGTTTTGCCACCAGTTGTTGTTTTTTCATGGCTTTTATCGCAGGAATAATTTTCCTTGCTCAACTTTTTACATAACATTCTTAAAAACACTTGTCGCAATTTTGCCACAAGTGTTTTTTTACACCGTTTATTATACATACATGACTTTTACTTAAGAATCTTTTTTTATTTAATTACCGATTATTATATTTATGGAAAGGATAAAAATATGAAAAAATTATGTTATATTATATGTGCATTTTGTTTTTTACGACTATTGCAAACTCTGCCATTTCTGCTGAAGAATTACGTGCGGTATTAGAAGAAAATCCGGAAATAATTGTTAATGCACTTCAAAAATATGAACAAAAAAGACATGAAATAGAAGCAATCAAAATGGACGCTCTTAGCACAATGCATCTTGACAAGCTAAACAGCGATAAAGGTCTTCCTTATGTCGGTCCTAAAGATGCAAAAGTTACCATAGTTGAATTTTTTGATTTTTCCTGTGGCTATTGTAAAAAAATTTCTCCTTTAATTAAGCAAATCATTGAAAACAATCCTGATATAAAAGTTGTGTTCAAACCTCTTACTTTTGTTTCTGATATTTCTAAATATGAAGCTGAAGTTGCTTTTGTTGCTAATGAACATGGTAAATTTATGGACTTTTACACAAATATCATGAATGCAAAAGTAAAAACCAAAGCTGATGTTGATGATATTGCATTAAAAATCGGCTTATACAAAAGCGATATTGAAAAAGGCGTAAAATCAGGTAAATTTAATAAAACATTAAATGAAGTATCTGAATTAACAACAACACTTAATATTCAAGGTGTTCCGACTTTATTTATCAACGGAAAAAGAATTAACACAATGGACTACTTTGCAATACAAGAAGAAATTGATAAATCTAAATAAAAAAAGTTTCCATTATAAAGTATTTTACAAACCCCACATAACATGTGGGGTTCTTTTTGTATACGCAATAAAAACCTAAATTTGTTAAATTTGTAAAATCGTAATTGATTTTAATGTTCTCTTATGCTATAGAATTACTGGTAAACATTTTATATTTACGAGGATTTTCAATATGAACGATAACACAGATAAAAAACCAGACGAAGCAAAAGAAAATAAAAATACAGAACAACCTAAAACAGAAGATACTATAAAAGGTATTTTAGGTCTTATTTTAATTTATTTTGCGTGGACTTTTTTCTCATCAGAAGGTTCTGTATCAACAACTCCCGAAAGTAAAACAACTTCAACCGTAGCTGCCAATATCTGTCAACAACTTGTAGATGCAACAAATGCAGCTTTTTCAATTAGTGAGCCATATGGAAGAAATGCTACAATCTTAAAGTTAAAGTCAGTTAAAGCAACTGTTGAACACGACTGGAGTGATTCTGTATCTTGTAAACTATTCATCAAAAACGAAGGAAAGTTTACTATTCAAGCAATGAGTGGTTACATATATTATTTTGATGCCGATAATGTGGCTGATAAAAAAATGTTTTTCACTGATACTATAATTCATCCACAAGAAACTATTAAAACAGATATTAGGTATTTACCAAAAAATATGACACGAATGGAAATCAGAGATAATGAAGGTAATGAGGGATTACAATACCAATATAATTAACCCATAATTATGTGGTTTTGTTTCAGAAAAAGAAGGATTTTCCCTTCTTTTTTTGATGTTATAACATTTTAATACCCTACCATTATAACCCCAAAACATATCTCTATGATCCGTTTTTTATTATAACAAATTTTTTATTTACCCATCAATAATGATACAGATTTAATAGATTTCACATAACAGTCTTAAGTTATAACAGAACATAGCTGTTGAAACTTAAAAGTCAATAGATACATAAACAAAAAAGGTTGCAAAATTTGCAACCTTTTGAATTTTCTTGATATTCCAAATATTAACGTTTAGAGAATTGGTATGAACGACGAGCTTTTGCACGACCGTATTTTTTACGTTCAACAACACGGTCATCACGAGTTAAGAAACCTGCTTGTTTCAAAACTGAGCGAAGTTCAGGCTCATATTCGTTCAAAGCTTTTGAAATACCGTGTTTGATAGCACCGGCTTGACCAGACAAACCACCGCCTTTAACTGTGCAAACAACATCAAATTCATTCAAACGATTTGTAATTTCAAACGGTTGATTGATAATCATTTTCAAAACAGGACGAGCAAAATAAGCATCAATGCTCTTGTCATTGATTGTGATATTACCTTTACCCGGCATAATCCATACACGTGCAACAGCATCTTTTCTTTTACCTGTTGCATAAGAACGACCTAACTTATCTTTGTTAGATTTACGTGTAACAGGAGCTTCAGCTTTGCTTGTTGTTGCAGATTTAATTTCTTGCAAAGATTCTAATTTTTTAGCCATTATGATGCACTCCTTTTATTTTTCGGGTTACGAGAAGCAATGTCCAAAACTTCAGGATTTTGAGCTGAGTGAGGATGATTTTCACCGGCATAAACTTTAAGTTTTGTCATTTGTTGACGACCCATAGGATTACGTGAAATCATACGTTCAACAGCTTTTTCAACAACTCTTTCAGGAAAACGACCTTCTAAGATTTTGCCGGCTGTTGTTTCTTTGATACCGCCAATCCAACCTGTGTGTTTGAAATATTTTTTATCTGTTAATTTTTTACCTGTTAATCTGACTTTATCAGCATTAACAACAACTACATAGTCACCACAGTCAAGGTTTGGAACAAAGCAAGGTTTGTGTTTACCACGTAAAATTTTTGCAATTTCAGCGGCTAAACGACCTAATACAACACCTTGTGCGTCAACTACATACCATTTTCTCTCAATATCAGAGGGTTTGGTTGCATACGTGTTCATATTTTTCTCTTTCTAAAAAATTGTTATTAAATTCGGAGTTAATATACCTAATTATTTTTAATTGTCAACAACAAAAAACAACACTTTTTCAATATGTTATCGGACGGTATTATTATACCGCTCAGCAACGTATTGATTTTATGCAAAATATGAACAATTATTAAAAAATAAAGACTGCATTTTTTTGCAGTCTTCTTATAACCTATTGTTATGCCTATAAATTATCCCCTGTTTCATTGGCAAAAACATTACTTTTTATGTGTTTAACCGGAACTTCATAGTCTCTTGCGACATCTTCTATCTCATCGGAAAGCTCAAAAATGACGGCTTTTTGTGATTGTGAAAGAATCGGAATAACCTTTTCATGTAAATAGTCAAGCAATATTGTTTCGTGTTCTGTGCGATACAATGTTGCATGCTTACCGCCATCATATAATATAAACGGTTTTTCGGGTGCATCATAACGTGTTTTTATCAAAAAAACCAATATACCCTCGTGAGTAATGATTACTTCATAATCTCTTTCTGCTTCCATTATTTTAGTTTCTCCAACCCTTTTGCCCATAATTTTTTAGCTAATAAATCACACTTACCTGCTGCTTTAGTAACAAGTTTATCTGCTCCAAGTCCAATTTTAGGGGCTTTGACAAATGCATCGGCTAATTTGACAGCTCCACCACATACAACATCGGCTACAGTAAGACCTAAATATGATAACTTAGCCAACACTGCCGCGCCTAACATAGCTCCGCCTTGTGCGCCGTCTGCAACTTTTTTCTTATCTATCATAACAACCTCCTTTTATTTTAAAATATCAAATATTTTTGCTTTTGTCAAAATATTTGTTGAATATTCTGAAAAATAGTGCTATAAATTATTTAAATCCTAAATTTTTGTGCTTATGTTTCTGTACATCAAAAAAAACATTGAGAACTTTGTATACTTAGGCTTGTATACTCTCTCATTGGTATTATTCTTCTTTTGCGGAGGAAATGTCGACAATACGAGAATTATATTCAGTGCTTCCCACATTTTGTGTGCTGTCGCTTTGTTTATAAACTCTGACCGC
The DNA here is from genome assembly GCA_045126755.1 of Alphaproteobacteria bacterium. GTDB lineage: Bacteria > Pseudomonadota > Alphaproteobacteria > RF32 > CAG-239 > JAFTYO01. The sequence goes on from JBGVOY010000148.1 coordinate 4,298, forward strand.
AAAATTGCATCTTTCTTGCTCAAATCATTTACTATTTATTTGCTTCTTAGCAATATTTTATGGGCAGCATATCTACCTTACGTTTGGAGCTTATTGCTGTTTTTAGGGATTGGTTTTGCTCATATTATGGTAATTGATGACAAGGATTTGTTTGGCAATTTGGAAAAACATTCCGAAGGCGAATCGTCAGATGTCTTAAAACTTTTGATATGGACATTAGTTTCGCTTGCTGTCGGCGCAATGTTTTTCTTAATTTAGGGCTTTAAAGGGAGATTTTTCTCCCTTTTTTGCTTTTAAACTTGAAAAAAAACAAAAAACACTTTAGAATAAGAGTAATCCATTAGTAATTGTGTATAAAATTTAGATATCTGTTATGAAAACATCTAGAAAACTTATCGTAAACATTCTTTGCGCTATTCTTTACATTTTTAATGTAGTATGTCTCTTTATCTGCCATGATGAGCTGTCGAACATTGAATTTATGCTGTTCTTCATGTCGCATTTTCAACTTGTAGCAGCTTTGGCATACAGAAAACCGGACGTAACAAAGTCTTGGTTCTGTAGGACATTTACATTATATGTATCGGTATTCACATCCATCGCATTGTTACCTGTTTCAGGTGCTTGGACACTGGTGCCTTATTTGGTAACAGGTTTTGTTCACACTATGAACTTGTCATACGAGGAGACAATCGGACACCATGATACGACTGAAGTGTCTGAAGGAGAAAAGGTAAAAAGAATGTGCTATCTTTGGATGGCTGTCAGCTTTCTGGTAACTATTTTATCGTTCTAACGGTATGATAGGTAAATTTGAAAGGTATCCCCACACAACTTGTGAGGATACTTTTTTTATTTTAAACTTGAAAATAAAATAAAAAATGATAGCATATCGTCAGTTAGTTTTATAATTTAAATAAAAATTATGGGTAAAAAGTTTATTGCGAACTGCGTCTTCGCCCTACTTTATGTGCTGTCCGTTTTCTTCTTCTGTAAGTCTGAGAACGTGTACAGAGAGTGTATTGTATTTTTCATGTCACATATTTTCTTATTGGGAGCTCTTCTCTTTAGAAGAAAAGATGTAACAAAGTCTGAAATCTGCAGAAGTTTTGTTCTTTGCATTATGTTGATTACTGCATTGGCAATTCTTCCGATTTCAAGTCTATGGACACTGGTGCCGTTTTGGGTTGTTGGTTATGCTCATGCTTCTAAAATTTCGTATGACAGAATCACCGGCAATGACCACAGAAGCAAAGTATCAGAAAAAGAGAAATCAAAATACATCACATTTACTTGGGTGTCTATTTGTTTGCTAATCTCGATCATGATGATTTTTTCATGAAGTACTTAAAAATAAAACGAGGCGGTTTTCACCCCCTCGTTTTTTGTATCAGCTCTATACTTATTTACCTTTTTTTACCGCTTATTACCTTATAGCGCTCAAACCTTATTTTAGCAATATCATCTGCTGAAAGCTCAATCTTTTCACCTTTTCTTTGTGCTTTTCTTCATATCACACGTTTACCTTATTGGAGCAGTGGCATATTGTTTGCTTTTTAGTATACAATGTAGATTATTAAAGTATCCCCATACAACTTGTGAGGATACTTTTTTTAGTTTTAATCTTGAAAACCCAATAAAAACAACACTCATTATAGAATGGCAGACAGTATAGCGATAATCAATGTGGATTTATTTTTATTTGAACTTATATTCATCAACTATCAACTCTGTTACATAAAGATAATAACATTTGCCGGATATTTTACCCCCATACTTATCATCAGATATTTCGCCTTGACTTAAAGCAGTCTTAAATTCGATATCTTTTAGCTCACCTGTTCCCTTCCAATCCAGCAACCATCCTTTAACAAAAACTATATCGCCCTTGTTGATTGTATCGAATCCTTTGCGAATTTTTTTATTTGCCGGTAAAATATGTAAATTGCTAAATTCATTATACTTAAAAACAGGATTATCTTTATATTCATAGCTTATGCGCAATAAGCGATATTCATGATTAATATCTAATTTTTGCCAGTTGCCTTCTTGAGCCGTTTCGCCGCTTAAAAGAGATAAATCTAACGGCGATACACTATTATAAAAATTATTTATTTTAACTTGCAAAGTTTTTCGTCCGATATGAAAATCATCTTCATAGACATCTACATAAACAGCTCTGGACCACCCTTGATATGAAGCCTTAAACACATATTCTATATCATATCCGCCGATACGGGCAAATTGTATCGGTTGCTCTTGAGATAAATATGATATGCTGACATCAAGAGGTTCTCCATTATATACAACGTCAGATTTTGTTGCATATACATACCTATAAACCGGAGCTTTTAAAACAAAATTCCAGACGACTAAACTTGCAACAACAAAAATCAACATGTATTTTTTCATAAGTATCTTCCTTTACGTGTTTTTACATAACTGACTTTTTAAAGTGTTGCAATAGATTTATTATGAAAAAAGAGCATTACACATGCTCTTTTTTCATTTTTTTATATTCATTAAACCTTATTTTAGCAATATCGTCTGCTGAAAGCTCAATCTTTTCACCTTTTCTTTTTGCTTTTCTTTCAACACGACTAACGGCAGCATCTAAAGAAGCTGCCTTCTTTTGCAATTCATCACAATTTTGAAAATATTCATAAAAACGCTCATCAGATAATTCTCTGCCTTCTTCTATTCTTTTTCTTCTGATTTCTTCTATTTTAGCCTTTCTGAATTCTTCATTTGATGAAACTTTTTCAGAATATTTTGCATGATAGTATTTTTCTTCACCATTTGGACCAGTCTCCTCACCTGCTCCTTTTTCAATATTCTCAGATAAAACCTTCTCTACTTCCTCTTTTATTTTTCCGATTACGCTTTTGTTTAAATATTCCGGATCGTGAAAATGTTCTCCATGCCCGAAAGTTTCAGCAATTTCATCATGTTCCGTAACTGTAGCAACACCTGTTGCAACACCATCTGTATATTCTACATAATGACTTTCTACATGGGATTTCTCATACTCTCTTTTATCAGAATAAGGATCTATCTCCATAATGCCATCAACATCATAACAAACGTATTCTTTCCTCATTATAAATCTCCTAATATTGCTATCAATATGTCTATACGTTACAATAAATAACATTTTTTGTCAAGCGCGATAAAGAAATATGTTAGAAAAATTGCTTTGTTAATAGATTTTTAGGGTAAAACACTTAAAATCATTACTCTAAAGAGGTAGACCATGACTAAATTTTTCGGGGTGCTTTTACCCCTTCCTTTTAACGATGTTTTTGATTATAAGTCCGAAAAAGATTTATCTTTAGGACAGATTGTTCGTGTCCCTTTTTTGAAAAACACTCAAGTAGGTGTCGTGTATAAAATCGGAAAATCAAGCTCATTGGAAGATAAAAAAATTAAATCAGTAACCGAAGTTTTTAATCTGCCTCCCTTAAAAAAAGAACTTTTACAATTTATTGATTGGGTTGCTAAATATAACCTTGCAAGCTTGGGAATGGTCTTAAAAATGGTTTTATGTGCCAAAGGTGTTTTTGAAGACCCTAAATTAAACGTCTTATATAAACTTACCGGAAAAACTTTAGCTCAAGCAAAACTTAAAAATTCTGATGCCAGATGGCATGTAATTGATTTGTTAAAACACGCCCCGTATACAAAAGCAGAAATCGTAAAAGGTGCCGGAGTTTCGGTAAGTGTTGTTAATACGTTAATTGAAAATGGTATATTAGAACCTTTTACAATCCCAAAAATAAAACAATTTGATGAGCCAAAATTTGATATTCAGAGCATTAAACTGACAAATGAGCAACAAAATGCGGCTGATTATTTATGTGCAAAATGTGATACCGGATTTAGTGTTACCTTACTTGACGGCATTACCGGTTCAGGTAAAACAGAGGTTTATTTTGAAGCCGCCATAAAAACATTAAAGCAAAACAAACAAGTGCTTATTTTGGTTCCCGAAATTGCTCTTACTACTCAATGGCTTGAGCGATACGAAAAACGCTTTGGCGTGAAACCTGCTAATTGGCATTCGGGCTTAAGCATCAATGAGAGAACGCAAACTTGGCAAGCCGTTGCTCAAAATCGGGCAAAAGTTGTGGTTGGAGCCAGAAGTGCTTTGTTTTTACCTTTTGCCGATTTAGGTTTAATTGTAGTTGATGAAAGCCATGACCACTCGTTTAAACAGGAAGATATTGTAAATTATCAGGCAAGAGATATGGCTATTGTCAGAGCAAAAATTGAAAACATACCTATCATTTTATCCACAGCAACCCCTGACTTAGAAACAGTTGTCAACGTTGAAGAAAAAAAATATGACAGCGTAAAGCTGACAAGCAGGTATGCAAGCGCTCAATTACCTGATTTAAAAATCATTGATTTGAAAAAAGACAAACCGCAGAAAGGCTCTTTTGGCGCATCTTGGCTTGCTCCTACGCTTGTAACCGCATTAAAAGAAAATTTAGAAAAAGGCGAACAGTCTATGCTGTTTTTAAATAGAAGAGGATATGCTCCGTTATTGATATGTCGTGATTGCGGCCATAGAATTGCTTGCCCTAATTGCACAGCTTGGCTTACCGAACATCGCAAAAACTCAAAACTTATTTGTCATCACTGCGGATATAGTATGCCCACACCGAAACAATGCCCCGAATGTCATTCTTCAGACGGATTAACCGCTTGCGGACCTGGAGTTGAAAGGATTGCGGAAGAAGTAAAAAACCGTTTTCCAAACAGTAGAGTTGAGATTATTTCAAGTGATATTACATCTTCTTTTATTGAAGTTTCAAATGTGATAAACAAGATGCAAAATAAAGAAATTGACATTTTAATCGGAACGCAAATTTTAGCTAAAGGTCATCATTTTCCGCTTTTGACATTAGTAGGTATTATTGATGCCGATTTAGGTTTAATGGGAAGCGATTTAAGGGCAACCGAACAAACGTATCAGCTTTTATCACAAGTTTCCGGACGTGCCGGAAGAGGAGAAAAAAAAGGAACGGTTTATTTACAAACGCTATATCCGGAAAACGTTGTTTTGCAAGCACTTATCGATAATAATCGAGATAAATTCTTAAGCTTGGAAAAAAAATCAAGAAAGGCTTTGCACTTTCCTCCATTCGGCAAACTGGCTGCAATTATTGTGTCTTCGGCAAATATGGATATTGCGGAACAAACAGCTTTTAATTTAATAAAATGCGCTCCTCATATTGACGGGGTTTCGGTATTGGGACCGGCACCGGCACCAATATATATGTTGAGAGGAAAATACAGATACCGCTTGCTTTTAAAAACATTAAAGACTATAAATATACAAAGCATTTTAAAAAAATGGCTCGGTTTGGTAAATATTCCGGGAAATGTCAGAGTTGAGGCCGATATTGACCCCTACTCTTTTATGTAAAGGTAAATTATTACGGAGAAAAAATGAAAAAAGTTTCTAAAGCACAAATTGCACAAACTTACGCAAAAGCGTTGTATGAGGCTTCGGTTGTTGATAATACTTTGGAAAAAGTGTTTAACGATTGTTTGCTTATAAACGATGCTTTCAGCGAAGCTAAAGAACTTTACATTCTTAATAATCCCGAACTTAAACAATCTCAAAAAACAGAAATTATTTCTAAAATAGCTAAAAGCTTAAAAGTTTCAAAAACTTCAGAAAATTTTTTATTAACTCTTGTTGAAAACAATCGTTTCAGCGACATATCAATTATATTTGAGCATTTTTTACAATTATATCACAAAAAACAAGGTATCCTTGAAGTATCGGTGCAAAGTGTTTTACCGTTAAACGAAAAACAACAAGAAAAACTTAAATCAGGACTTGAAAAAATCTTAAAACAAAAAATAATTATTAAACAGAAAATAAATAAAGATATATTGGGAGGTCTTATCATTGAATATGCTTCCAATATGATTGACGATAGTATTAAAGGCAAACTTAATCGTTTGGAACAGGTTATGAAAGGTAATATATAATGTCTGTGCAAGCTGATGAAATTTCATCTATCTTAAAAGAAAAAATCGCCGAATTTGACATTCAGACAGATTTGAGTGAGGTTGGAAGAGTTATATCTGTCGGTGACGGAATTGCTAAAATTTACGGACTGGATAATGTTCAATCAAATGAAATGGTTGAATTTGCTTCGGGCGTAAAAGGAATGGCGCTTAACTTGGAAGAAAATAACGTAGGTGTTGTTATTTTCGGCTCCGATGATTCCGTTAAAGAGGGTGATTTAGTTAAAAGAACTCAAAAAATTGTGAGTGTTCCTGTCGGCAAAGAGTTGTTAGGTCGTGTGGTTAATGCTTTAGGTGAACCTATTGATGATAAAGGGGCTATCAAAGCAAAACAATTTTCAACATCTGAAATTAAAGCCCCCGGTATTATTGAGCGTAAAAGTGTGCATGAGCCGGTTCAAACAGGCTTAAAAATCATCGACTCTCTTATTCCTATCGGCAGAGGTCAACGTGAGCTTATTATCGGCGACAGACAAACAGGAAAAACCGCCATTATACTTGATACAATCATAAACCAAAAGCACATAAATGATGCGGCTAAATCTGATAAAGAAAAGCTCTTTTGTATTTATGTGGCAATCGGGCAAAAACGTTCTACCGTCGCACAAGTTGTTAAAACATTAAAAGACCATGGTGCTATGGATTATACCATTGTTGTAGCTGCTACTGCCTCAGAATCAGCTCCTTTGCAATATATTGCGCCATATTCGGGTTGCGCAATGGGAGAATATTTCAGAGATAACGGTATGCACGCTATTATCTTCTATGACGATTTATCCAAACAAGCCACGGCTTATCGCCAAATGTCTTTGTTATTAAGACGTCCGCCGGGGCGTGAAGCATATCCGGGCGACGTATTTTATTTGCACTCACGTTTATTGGAACGTGCTGCAAAATTAAATGATGAACAAGGTTCCGGTTCACTTACTGCTATGCCCGTAATTGAAACTCAAGCAGGTGATGTTTCTGCATATATTCCAACCAACGTAATTTCTATTACGGACGGACAAATATTTTTAGAAACGAACCTGTTTTATCAAGGCATTCGTCCGGCAGTAAATGTCGGAATTTCCGTAAGCCGTGTAGGTTCTGCCGCGCAGATAAAAGCTATGAAACAAGTTTCAAGCAGTATGAAACTTGATTTAGCGCAATATCGTGAAATGGCTGCTTTTGCACAGTTTTCATCAGACCTGGATTTATCTACAAAAAATCTTTTGGAGCGAGGTGCTCGTTTGACGGAAGTCTTAAAACAGCCTGTTTATCATCCGTTAGCGGTTGAAGAAGAAGTAGTTACAATCTTTGCCGGTGTAAACGGATTTTTGAATAAAGTTAATTTGGATGAAATAAAAGATTTTGAAGAAAAAAGTCTTGAAGCTTTAAAAATCAAGCATCCTGAATATTTGCGTGAAATAAAAGAGAAAAAAGTATTATCTGATGAATTAACCGAAAAATTAAAAACATTTTTTGCCACATTCAGAGATGAATTTTTAAACAAAGAAAAGGTAGCTTAATATGGCAGGCTTAAAAGAGTTACGCAATCGTTTGGAAAGTATTAAATCAACACAGAAAATTACATCTGCGATGAAAATGGTTGCTGCCTCTCGTTTGCGTAAGGCTCAAATTATGGTTGAGAAAAGCAAGCCCTATTCTGTTATGCTCAACACTACCGTCAGACGCATTTTGGCTTCATTAAAAGAAGACGAAACAATACACAATATACGATACGTTTTGCCTTCTGTTTTGTATCAAAAACCTAATGCTAAAAACTATTTATTGTTTACTTTTTCATCTGACAGAGGTTTATGCGGAAGTTACAATCAGAATGTCGGTAAAGCCGCAATTAAAAGAATAAAAGAGCTTTTACATCAGGGAAAAAAAGTTCAGGTAATTTGTTACGGTAAAAAAGTTTTTGATATTTTGAAAAAAGATTATGCCGATATAATTATTGAGCATCACGAATCAGTTTCGGCAAACGGCTTATTTTATTATGAGGCTATTGATTTAGGAAAAATTATCGGACAGCATTGTAATAACGGCACTTGTGATGTTTGTGAATTTGTATACAGCCATTTTCATTCGGCTTTATCTCGTGAAATGATTGTTAAACAAATTTATCCTTTGGAAGAAAAATATTCTCAAGTTTGTGAAGAAGATAATCAATTACTCAAAGCAGGTAATGCTTACTATGGTTTTGAACCTGACAGATTAAAACTTTTAGAAGTTCTGCTTCCTAAACTTGTAGTTGATAATATATTTACCGCTATGGTAAATTCGCAAGCTTCGGAACAAGGAGCTCGTATGACATCAATGGATAATGCAACAAGAAACGCAAAAGATATGATAAGCAATTTGACCTTAAAATATAACAGTATTCGCCAATCGGCAATTACAACAGAGCTGACCGAAATTATTTCCGGTGCGGAAGCGCTGTAATAAAATTCTTTGGGAGAACATTATGACTAAGAAAAAAGATACACTAAACGATGATATGTTTGAAAAGTTAAAACAAGATGAGCTTAAATCAAAAATCGGACATATTTCTCAAGTAACCGGTGCCGTAGTCGACGTAAAATTTGACGATGTCAAAAATTTGCCGAATATTCAATATTCGTTAGAATGCGACAATCACGGAAAAAGGCTGGTATTGGAAGTTGCTCAACATATCGGAGAAGGTGTAGTCAGAACGATTGCCATGGATACAACCGACGGCTTGGTCAGAGGCATGGAAGTTATAAACACAGGCACTCCGATTGAAGTTCCGGTCGGTCCGGAAATGCTTGGCAGAATTATCAATGTAATAGGTGAACCTATTGACGGCAGAGAGCCGATAAAAGCAAAATTACAATATCCGATACATCGTGAAGCTCCCTCATTTACGGAACAAGCAACCGAAACTGAAATTTTGGTAACAGGTATTAAGGTTATTGACCTGTTGGAACCATATTCAAAAGGCGGTAAAATCGGTTTATTCGGTGGTGCCGGTGTCGGCAAAACAGTTTTAATTCAGGAGCTGATACACAACGTTGCCAAAGGACATGGCGGTTATTCGGTTTTTGCCGGTGTCGGAGAAAGAACTCGTGAAGGTAATGACTTATATCACGAAATGATTGATTCGGGAATTATTGACTTAAACGGAACAAACTCCAAAACCGTTTTGGTATACGGACAAATGAACGAACCGCCGGGAGCTCGTGCAAGAGTTGCATTAACAGGACTTACCCAAGCTGAATATTTTAGAGATGAGGCTCATCAAGACGTATTGTTCTTTGTCGATAACATTTTCCGTTTTACGCAAGCCGGCTCTGAAGTTTCGGCACTTTTAGGACGTATTCCGTCAGCCGTTGGTTACCAACCTACATTAGGAACAGATATGGGTGCAATGCAAGAACGTATTACATCAACCAAAAACGGTTCCATTACATCTGTTCAAGCAGTTTATGTTCCGGCCGATGACTTGACAGACCCTGCTCCTGCAACAACTTTCGCACACTTGGATGCTACAACCGTATTATCTCGTAAAATTTCGGAATTAGGTATATATCCGGCTGTTGATCCGTTAGATTCAACATCAAGAATTTTATCTCCTGATATTGTCGGTGAAGAACATTATGAAGTTGCAAGAGGTGTCCAAGAGTTGTTACAAAAGTATAATTCGTTGCAAGATATTATCGCTATTTTAGGTATGGATGAACTTTCTGACGAAGACAGACTTATTGTTTCAAGAGCTCGTAAAGTTCAAAGATTTTTATCACAACCGTTCCATGTTGCCGAAGTGTTTACGGGAACAAAAGGTGTGTTTGTGGAACTTAAAGATACCATTAAAGGCTTTAAGGGTATATTAGAAGGGTTATACGATGATATTCCTGAACAAGCTTTCTATATGGTTGGTACAATAGAACAAGTTCTGGAAAAAGCTAAAAAAATGAAAGAAAGTGCATAAAACCATGACAATATCTCTTACTATCTGTTTGCCGGATAATGTATATGTAAAAGAAAAGGCTGCTAAGGTTATTTTACCTATTGAAAAAGGAAATCTGACAATTATTCAAGGAAGAGCTCCGACTATCGTGTTGTTGACAACCGGTTTGGTTCAATGCTTAAATGAGAATAATGAAATAGAAAAGCAATATTTTATCAATAACGGTTTAGCAGATATTGTAAATGATACTTGCTGTGTTGCCGCTGAACGACTTATTGATTTACAAAAGACAACAAAAGAAGAAATACACATAAAAGCTCAAGATAATAAGTTCTATCAAGCTTTAATTGAACGCTTGAAAGCTTTTGAAAAATAATCAAATACCCCGTATACATTGGTATACGGGGTAAGTTTAACGGCGTCTTTGTGAAGAACCCGAATGGTGCCCATCTCGAGAAGAGCCTCTTGAAGCGCTCCTGTTAGAAGAAGGACCGCTCGACCTTGAATAAGAGCTGTTTCTCGGCGGATTGTTCTGCGGAGGTCTTACCTGATGCGAATTTCTCGACGGATTGTTCTGCGGAGGTCTTACCTGATGCGAATTTTTCGGCGGATTGTTCTGCGGAGGTCTTACCTGGTGCGAGTTTCTCGGCGGATTGTTCTGCGGAGGTCTTACCTGATGCGAATTTCTCGGCGGATTGCTCTGCGGAGGCCTTACCTGATGCGGCGGTCTTGAATGATTATTATGCGGCGGATTATGGCGATAATGGTCGTGGCGATGATGAGGAGGATGCCATAAGTGATGATACCTTCCCGCTGTTCTCCAATGCCAATATCTCAAATTAAGATGCCTTAACCTTTGAACGGAATAATAAAAATCATAAAAAACCGGAACAAAAGATAGCGTAATACAAGCATTTGTTACAGGATTATAAAAGTAGTTTGAATAAGAACCTTGGATATACCATCCAAGACAATTATTATAAACATACGGCTTAAATCCTAAAACATTTACTCCGTAGCTATACTCAAAAGCATACCTGTCAAACGGAGCAAGCCGACTGTAATAGTAGTTATTCGGCGTAATTACCAAATAAGTCCCGTTGTTTGCCTCAATTACCGTATAATCATCGAAATGCCACTGATTATCCGATAAAACAACTCCCGAGCTCAAATAAATATCATTTATCTGAGCATTAGCGGTTTGCATTGTCAGCAAAAGCGCTAAAAAAAATAATACCCTTTTCATAACTTATGATTTTATGTTAATAATTCATCTGTTATCATAAGTTTATCTGAAAAAGATATTATTTGTCAAGAAAAATAACTTTACCCTATTATAACACTAACCGACATCTAAATTAAATAACGATTTAGCTCCCCAACCTATTAAAAATGCTATCAGAGCAACCGAAAGGCTGATACATGACATTTCAATAAACTTAGGTAAGAAAGGTTCTGATTTAACAACTCCAATGTAGTAATTGAAGATAAATACCAAAAATACTACTGTTGCAATCATACAAACAAGTGCGCAAATATACATATCTGTCGGAAACAATAAATACGGCAAAACCAAACATACAACCGTTATTAAATATGCAATACCGGTATAAAAACTGGCTTTTAGTGCATTCGGATTACCATCGGCTCGTTCGGCTAAATAATTTGAAGCCGCCATAGAGAAAGTGGCAGATACACCCGTAATAATACCGG
>JBGVOY010000149.1:0-2111 GCA_045126755.1 Alphaproteobacteria bacterium
ACGTCGCCGTGAACGTAAATTAAAATTTATCGAAGAGGTTAAAAAGCGCAATTTTCCTATTGATGCGGATAGGTTGATAACCAATTATTTTAAAACATCAAACAAAGATGCCAAGGGAGCTTATGAAGCTCTGGTTAAAAATCCGGCTGTTTATGCTCCGATTGAAATAAATAAAATAAAACCTCGCTTTTTCGGTCTCTTAAAGGTTACACCTAAAGACGGCATCAGAGAAAATCATAGATTGGGAGAATTTTTGAAACGATTAAAAGTTTAGTAAAATTGTAACAAAACTGTGTAGACAAAACAAGTTTTTTGTGGTATGATTGGGAAAATAAGTGATTGGAGATAAAAAATGGCTGAAGAACAGATGACAGAAGAAGATATAAAGAAAAAAAGAGAAAAAAATGCCGAAGCGGTATATCAGGCTCTGTCAAAAAAGACTATGACCGAGGCGGATAAAAGAGCTGTCGGTGCTGTATTGAATGAAGATCCCAATTTTTTACTAAGTCCGGAATTTATGGCCAAAATAGCGCCAAAGGATATGAATCGCTGCCCTCAAGAGGGATATGCCGAATATATTGACGTTGCCTCCAAGCAACTTGAGCTGACATCAACAGTGTTGGCAAACTTAGATGCACTGCAAAAAGAGGGTGGCATCGGCAGTGCAAAAGGGGGAAAAACACAAGTTCAGTATTTGCTTGATGAAGGAAAATTACCCAATGGCGAAACAATGGGGACGCAAACCGTAAAAAACATTATGTATTTACGTGCAATGAAAAAAGATGAAGCATACTCTGATAAAGACGCTGTTAATTCGTTTCATGAAAGCAGTATGAATATGTTAAGAGATATGTATTCTACCGGTGGTCCGTATGCTGCTAACCCTAATCGCCGCAACGTTACGGGGCAAAAGATAGGAGATCTTATGAATATGCACTTAGGAAGTGAAAAAAATCCTGAAAGAAGGGTTTCAACGGTCGCTGATTTGCAGGCTAAGCCTTATCAAACAACACTGACAGAAGCCGATGCCGACAAATTTAAAGCCAAGGATACACCTAAAGACAGAAAAGAATTAAACGTGGAAAGCGGAAGAAAAGCTCTTACCATAGAGCAATTATTGGAAAAAGCTTATCGAGAAGGTTTGACGGTAGAAGAAGCCGGACAGCTTAAACAAGCGGAAAAGCCCAAAAAAGAGGCTGATATGGTTAGCGAAGCCGGCGATAAGGACAATAAGAAAAGAGATCCCAGCTCGGATAAGTTTAAAGATGAAGATATTGTAAAATACATGTATGAAGATTGGTTCTTAGGCGGAGCCAGTATGTTATTTAACAAGATTGAGGACAGGGTTCTCGGAATTATTGATTCGGCCTGTGAAATAGCGGCAAGCACAAAAGCCAAACGCGATGAAATGAAAAAAGAAATTAAAGATGCAAAAATAAAGAATGCGGTTACTCAGATTGGCAATTTAGAAGATATTTATGAGGCATATAACAGAGGCAAACATGATGTATACGGTGCTAAAAAGGACAAATATGACGATATGTTTGCTGACTTAAAGGAAAATATCGGTAAACAGAATCCTCAGTGGAGATATCAGTTTGATCCTCAGTTTATTGCGAGTTTGAATGCAAATCCGGAACAGGCTAAATTGTTTACGGAAGTCGGACCTGAGGCAATAAAGGCACAAATCAATATCTTGGAAAGGGTTGATAAATTGTCTGCCATGGCGACAAGAATTTCTATGACAGACCAATATATGCGTGATGAAAAAGCTTGGTTAAACGATAAAAAAGAGCCCAAAACCAACGATGAAATGAAAGGCGAGTTAGCCGCAGGTACACTTGCTCATCAGAAAAAGTTGCAAAAAGCTATTGCGGTAATTTCTGAAGACACAAGAATTATGGCGGAAATAGCTTATGCGGGAATCCAAAATCCGACAATGAGTAAGGAAGAATTTATTCAGTCGCAGGTAAATAAAGGTGTAAGTGATTTCTTGACAGAATATGCAGAAGATCTCAAGAAAATTGAGGCGCAGCAAAATAAAGAAATTAAAGAGCAACACTTTAGCGGACGCGGCAACAAAGGTCCGGATAAACAGATTAAAGATGGTT
>JBGVOY010000150.1:0-2781 GCA_045126755.1 Alphaproteobacteria bacterium
AGCCGTATATGTCCATGCTTTATCATCTGCGGTAAACAAATTAAATGTTTCTTTACCGATTTTAACAACGGCTTTTGATTCTTCTTTGTAGTTGTATCCGGCCACAAAGTTCACGACATCAAAGCTTTTTTCAGCGGGACGATGCGTTATTATGGCATAAATATCACCACGTTTAGTATATTTACCTTCATCTTTTTTAGGAGTTGAAGCCATATAACACACATTTTTTCCGTTTTCTTTATATGTGTAAGCAGCCCAATCTCCATAATCTCCGATATGGCGAGGCGCTTCCATCGCATTTACCGAAAATGTCGTTAATGCCAAAATTAAACAAATGTATTTAATCATCTTTTTATGCCTATTCATCAACAAGTTAATAAATTTTGGTTGCATTATAAATTAAAACTGTTAAAAGAAAGCAAACAATTATATTTTTTTAGGTAGTTTTATGATTAAGACCGAATATCTTGACCCTAGCCTTATTATTAAAGATAAGAGCGTTTTGAAACTTTTTAATGCCGTTGAAAATCATGGCGGCGTTCTGCGCTTTGTAGGTGGTGCCGTTAGAGATGTTTTAGCCGGAATTGAAACTTTTGAGGTTGACCTCGCTACAGATTTATCCCCCGATGAATTAGTTGAAGCCTGTCAAGAAAACGGTTTAAAAACCGTTCCGATTGGCTTAAAATATGCAACAACCGGTGTCATCGTTTCTGACAAAGTTTTTGAAATTTCGCATTTAAGAAAAACAAATATCGGTTATAAGTTTTCTTCCGAGTTTGACTTTACTGACGATTGGTCTGCCGATGCTTCAAAACGTGATTTGACTATCAATGCCGTATATGCCGATCAAAGAGGTAATGTTTTTGACTATTATAACGGTATCGAAGATTTGGAAAACGGAATCGTTAAGTTTATAGGTAATCCCGAAGACAGAATAAAAGAAGCTCCAATTCGTATTATGCGCTTTTTCAGATTTTACTCTATATTCGGCAAAACAGAGCCTAACTTAAAATCCTTAAAAGCCTGCGTAGAAAATAAAAAATTGTTAAAAGATGTTGCAATCGAACAAATAAGGGATGAACTTTTCAAAATTCTATTAACCGATAATGCCGTAAAAACATTAAGATACATATTTGAAAACGATTTGTTGGATTATATTTTACCTATGAACGGTTACCTTAACTATCTGGAAAATTTACAAAAAATAGTAAAACATAACAACTTAACCGCTGATGCCTTAAGGCGCTTGTTTATACTATATCAACCGGATATAACTTTGGCCGAAAATCTGGCTGTAAGACTACATTTAACCAAGAAACAAAAAGCTCGTTTAACAAATTGGAGCCGGTTTATCTTTAATGAAACAAAACTTACCGACAGAGCTTATCTTAAACAAGTATGCTACCTTTTTGATAAGGAATTTTGCATTGATAAAATATTGTTTGCCGTTGCAAAAACTGAAAATCCGGATACACAATTATCGGCAATAATTGAAATGGTGAAACATATTGATGTTCCCGAATTTTTGATAAAAGGAAAAGATTTAATCAATGCCGGACTAACCGAATACGGAAAAATAAAAGATATTTTGGAAAAAGTAGAAAAAGCTTGGATAGAAAACGATTTTAGTGATTCTACCGAAGAGCTTTTACAAAAGGCAAAAAAACTTTTTTAACTTGATTTTACGCATTTTATTTGCTATATATGGCACATTCTTTAGTAATTGTGTCATTTAAAATTATTGCTTATGTTAGGATTGATTCTTTTAATTGTTGTTGTAACATTCCCTTTATTGATTGTATTTAGTCTGCTTTTGAAAACAATCTTTAATTATCGGGCAATTAAAGAGCACGAGAAAAACCCACAACCTACTAATGGAATTGGTTTTGTAATTGACAGGAAAAACAAAGAAGTATTGCCTACAAAACCCCCAGTTAAAGTGCCGTTTGAATAACCGCATTTCTCTAATTAAAAAGGGCCGAGATAAATATCTCAGCCCTTTTTTATTTTACATTGCCTTTAATATATATTCACTAAATTTAGAAGCAAAAAATGCAGGGTCAGAAACAGCTTCACCTTCGGCAATTTTTGCCTGATCTAATATAAGTCTTGATATGTCCGCAATTTGATTTTCATTATCGCCGGTTGCTACCAATTCCGATAATTTAATAATCAACGGATGATACGGATTTATCTCTAATATACGACTGCTCGCAAATGCTGTTTGCTGCTGATGGTTACGCATTAAACGTTCCAAGTGTATACTCATTTGACCTTCTTCAACATTAAGTGCAGCTGGTGATGTTGTAAGTTTTTCGGTAACAACAACTTTACCAACTTCTTTTTCAAACAACTTGGTCATGGTATCGGTAAGTTTTTGCATATCGCCATCTAATGCTTTTGGCTTATCTCTTTTAACATTTAAGTCAATATCTGCTTTAGAAATATGTTTTATTGCAAATGTTTTGTAGTTTGTTAAAGTTTGTGTCCAGAACTCATCAATCGGATCTGTCAAAAGTAAAACTTCAATATTGTTTTCCTTAAATGATTCCAATTGCGGATTATTGCGAAGTGTCGGAACATCATCGCCGGTAATGTAATAAATGTTTTTTTGCTCAGGTTTTGCTCTTGAAATATATTCATCAAGTGAAGTTAATTTATCTTCAGAGAAAGTGCTGGCAAATAAAGATAATGACGCAACATCTTCACGATTAGAAAAGTCTTCATAAATACCTTCTTTAAACGCTATACCAAATGCTTTCCAAAACTTTAAGTAGTCTT
>JBGVOY010000151.1:0-12330 GCA_045126755.1 Alphaproteobacteria bacterium
CAGACATTATTTTCGGCTCCAGCTTTGATAATTCTTTGGAAGGAAAAATCAGAGTTTCTATTGTTGTTACCGGAATTGAAAACAAAGGTGGGGCAAAACTTGCACCAAAAAAATCAAACATTGGTTCATACATTGATGACAGCTTTACTCCGGCAACCGAAAACGAAATAAATTCTATTGATGAGCATACGGATATTGATTCAAATTTAGAGCGTTTTTCAGCTACCAAAACAACAGAAGAAGAACCTCAAGAAACCGCTCCTGAAGTTACGGAAACAGATTTATCAAATGAAGAAATCTTAAACTTTGAATCTGCAAAAGAACAAGAAATCGAAGATTTAATAAGCGACAACGAGCCTATGCCGACAGTCGATTTTAACGATGAGCCGGTAGATGAAGATGCCGATTTTTCAAGATTTACCGATTTTGACACTATGGAAAAATCAAAATCAATTCCTGAAATGCCACAAGCTTCTGCATTGTTTAATGCCATTATCAACAAACAACCTTCAGCAGATGAAACCGTTGAACTTGAAAATGAAAAAGATTTAGACAGTTTTATGATTGATGATAAAGATGTGTTTACTCCAAAAACAACTATCAATACCATTGAAGAAGAACCTGTCTTGTTTCCTGAGCACGATAATATAATATTTAGCGGCAAAGAACCGGTAAAAGAAGAAATTATCGTAGAACCGGAAACTAAAAAACCAAGTTTTATTGATAAAGTTTTGGGTATTTCTCGCGCCAGACAGAATCGTAAAGAACAGTTTACGGCTCAAGAACCGGTTACACCAAAACTCATCGATGAAACGGAAGAAATTACATTTTCAACAGATGACGAAACAGATAATTTAGATATTCCGGCATTTTTAAGAAAAAAATAAAAACTTAAATTCAAAAAAGGGGAGCTTACAAGCTCCCCTTTTTTGTTTTAGGCTTTCTTTTGTTTCTTGTCTTTAACAAGCGATAGCAGCATTGCTCCAAACAATAAACCAAAGGTTATTGTGAGCGATAACCACGCCGGAACATGGAAACCGAACAATGGCATAAATATCTTACATCCGATAAAGATTAAGATAATTGATAAGGCCGGTTTTAAATAAACAAACTTATTAACAATAGCCGCAAGTAAGAAATATAGTGCTCTTAAGCCTAAAATTGCAAATATGTTACTGGTATAAACAACAAACACATCTTGTGTAATTAAAAAGATGGCAGGAATACTGTCAAATGCAAAAATAATGTCCATTGTTTCTATGATAATAAGAGCAAAAAGCAACGGAGTAATGTAGTGTTTGCCATTTTCTTTTACAACAAAGTGTTCACCCTTTAATTCGTGAGTAACATGAAAAAACTTTGATAAGGTCTTATAAAGTTTGCTTTCTTTAAAAGATGTTTGTTCGCCTTCTTTGTGAGCGAGCATTTTGATACCGGTATAAATAAGGAAAACGGAAAATATGTATAATGTCCAATGGAAACGAGAAATAAGAGCCTCGCCCAAATATATCATAATACCGCGCATTACCAAAGCACCCAAAATACCCCAAAACAAAACACGGTGTTGATATTTTGCCGGAACTCCGACCGAACTGAAAATAATGGACATTACAAAGATATTATCAAGCGACAAGCTTTTTTCCAATAAATATCCGGTAAAATAATCCATACCTAAATCAGCACCTTTTTCATACCATACAAAGCCACCGAAAATTAGAGCTATCACGATATAAAAAACGCAAATCCAAAGTGTGTGCCAAAAGTGCGGCTCTTCGTTTTTACGGTTAAAAACAAACAAATCAAGTGCTAACAAAACAATAACACTAATTCCGAAAATGGTCCACATACAGTTTTGTGATAAAACTGCGTGCTGTGTAAACAAATTACTGATAGTTTCCATTATATTTCCTTCTTGTGTTTAATAAAATTAGTTTTCAATATTCCACGTTGTGCGGATAATTTCTTCAATATCGGTATATTTAGCTTCCCAACCTAAAATATCTTTAGCCATTTGAGCTTTTGCGACAACAACAGCCGGATCACCGCTTCTGCGAGGAGCGTAAGTATAATTTAAGCGCTTGCCTATAACATTTTCTGTTGCATCAACAATTTCTTTAACCGAAGTTGCTTTACTTGTACCTAAATTCAAACAATACGATTTTTTATCCGACATCAATTTTTTAACTGCCAATACGTGAGCAGTTGCCAAATCTGAAACATGAATATAATCACGCAAACAAGTCCCGTCCGGAGTATCATAATCACTACCGAAAATAGAAATTTTTTCACGTTCTCCGGTTGCAACTTCCATAATTATCGGCAACAGATTTTGCGGATTCTTTTCTTTTCCCGTAATGCTTTTATCTGCTGCATATCCGACAGCATTAAAATAGCGCAACGCAATATAGTTAAAATCTTTAAGTTTAGAATACCAATCCATCAAATCTTCAATAGCAGCCTTTGTATAACCGTAAAAGCTCATCGGTTTCCTTGGATGATTTTCATCTAACGGTAAGTATTCGGGCATTCCGTAAACAGCCGCCGATGATGAAAAAACAATATGCTTAACTCCGTTATTTACCATCGCATTTAATATATTTATAGTGCCGGTCAAATTATTAACCGAATACATTTGCGGATTTTCCATAGATTCTCCGACTGCTTTTTTTGCCGCCAAATGAATAACGGCATCAACATTTTGCTTTAAGGCATTATCTAACGCTTTTTCATCTAAAATATCAGCCTTAATAAAACCTGCTTCATTAAATAAATTAACTTCTTGCCCTGTTGACATATTATCATAAACTACTGTTTCAAAACCGTTTTCCAACAATTCTTTAACAACATGGCTTCCAATATATCCGGCACCACCGATAACCAAAACTTTAGGCATAAAAACTCCTTTATAAATTGCTAAATCTACACAAATGTATAAATGATATTTAGCAAAAGGTCAAAGGATTTATTGACATTAAACAAGAACTGTTTATACTCAAGCCATAACTTAATTATGATAACATTATGATACTTATTCCGGAAAACAGAAAAAAACACACATTTGCGGTTGCCGAGTTAATGTATAAACTTGCCCCGCATGAAAAAAAAGAACAAATGTATCTTTTAGGTCTTTTGCACGATATCGGTTATATCTATGGTCCAAAAGACCATAATAAAACCGGAGGTAATCTGTTAAAACAAAGCGGTTACCAATATTGGCAAGAGGTGTATTATCATGGTAATTACGCTCCTTTATATTCTTCTTATGAGCTAACATTGCTTAATTATGCAGATATGCATATTTCACCTGATGGTAAGTATGTTTCCTTTGAAGAAAGATTGGAAGATATAAAATCTCGCTATGGTGATACGTCTGAAGAATACCAAAACTCTCTAAATCTGATTAAAGATTTTAAACAATTTTTTGATGACGTTTAAATTAACAAAAACTCCGATATTGCTATCGGAGTTTTTATTTTTATTGCTTAAAAAACTATTTTTCAGCTTTTGCAGCTGCTGCTTTTGATGTTGCAGACAAATCGTCGGCAATACGAGCAGAACGACCGCGTAATGCGCGCAAGAAATAAAGTTTTGCACGACGTACTTTACCGATACGAGCAACTTCAATTTTTGCAACATTCGGAGAATAAAGCGGAAATACACGTTCAACACCTTCACCGAAAGAAATCTTTCTAACTGTGAAAGATGAATTTAAGCCATCATTTTTACGAGCAATACAAACACCTTCATAAACCTGAATACGTTCACGATCACCTTCTTTAACTTTAGTGTGAACTTTTAAGGTATCGCCGGCCTTAAAATCCGGAAGGTTTTTACCTTCGGTGAGCTTTGCAATTTGCTCTTTTTCAATATTTTCAAGTATGTTCATCAGTTTTACCCTTATTAAAAAATTTTGTTATCTTATATACCTAAACCTTTTGTAAATCAAGATATTTTTTCAAAAGGTCGGGCCTTTTCTCTTTTGTTATTTTTATAGACTGTTCTTTACGCCAATTTTCAATATTTTTGTGATGACCGCTTAACAATACTTCGGGAACTTTTCTTCCTTCCCATTCAACCGGACGGGTATATTGAGGATATTCCAACAAATTGTTTTCAAAACTTTCATCTTCAAAAGACTCTGAATTTCCCAACACATCAGGTAAAAGTCTTATAATACCGTCAAGCATTATCATTGCAGCTTGTTCACCACCTGTTAAGACATAATCTCCTATGCTGATTTCTTCAGCTTCATACGCTTCCAAAACCCTCTCATCAACACCTTCAAATCTGCCGCATATTATGGTCAGCTCCGGTTCTTTTGCAAGGTCATGCACTTTTGCCTGATTTAACGGTTTGCCTCTGGGGCTCATATAAATCAATTTTCCGGATGTATAGTTTGCTTTTATTGCAGCACCCAAAACATCGGGACGCATAACCATTCCGGCGCCGCCGCCACACGGAGTATCATCAACAGAACCATACTTATCAAAAGCATAATCTCTGATGTTGACGGTTTCAAACGACCATTTGCCTTCGCTTAAAGCTTTTCCGGTTACCGAATGACCTAAAAATCCGGGAAAAATTTCAGGATAAAGTGTTAAAAATTTAACCTTCAACTTCAATTTCCTTTTCATCTTCAGGTGCATAATTTAACAACACGGTTGTTACCGTTATGTAACCTTCCAAAACCTTAACATCAGGAACATATTCTTTAGTAAAAGGTATCATCTCTAATTTATTGGTAGAATTAACTTTTATCTCTAAAATATCCCCTGCACCAAAATTATATACACCGGCAACTGTCCCTATTTCGCTTTCAGATGATATATCCAATACTTTCAAGCCGATTAAATCAGCCAAATAATATTCCTCTTCTTCAAGCTCGGGCAACACGTCGCGATTAACATAAAGTTCAGTGCCGATAAGAGCTTCGGCAGCGTTACGGTCATTTATGCCTTTTATTTTACAACGCAGCAATTCCTTGCTGTGTCCTACAACTTTTAAGGCAAAAGTTTTTGTTCCGTCTTTGTTTTCCAATTTGCCGTAAACTGCCACATCGGTATCATTGTCAGTAAAGCTTTTAACTTTTACTTCTCCTTTAATACCGTGTACACCGACAATTTTTCCTAAACAAATGCGTTCCATATTATTTTCTGCCTCAGTAAAGTTACCTTATAAAAATAACAAAATTAAAAATTATTCAGCTTGAGCAGCGGCAGCAGCTTCAGCAGCAGCTCTTGCTTTTTCTTCTTTTTCTTTCATTCTCTCAACGGTTTTGGCGCGAGGAGCAGATTTTTTTGTTTGTTCACGAATTACAGGAGCTTCGCAAAGGCCAAGACCTGCAAACAATTTTTGGAGTCTTTCAGTAGGTTGAGCGCCTTTTTTAATCCAAGCTGTTACTTTTTCTTGATCAACGACTAAGCGTTCTGCGTGGTCTTTAGGCAACAACGGATTGTATGTTCCTAATTTTTCGATAAATCTACCATCGCGAGGTGCGCGTTGATCAGCAGCAACAATACGATAGAAAGGGCGTTTTTTAGAACCACCTCTTGAAAGTCTGATACGAACTGCCATTTTATTTTTTCCTTTCTTGTTAAATTAAAACACTTTAAAATTTTAACCCTTATGGCAAAAGATTAAAACTTTCTATTTATTCCGCCAAACATATTGTTTATCGGATTTCTTTTCATCATTTGTGCAAAGCCCGACATTCCGCCAAACTTGCCCATTTGTTTCATCATTGTAGACATTTGCTCGTATGATTTGAGCAACTTGTTTACTTCATGAACTTCTACACCGGAGCCTGACGCAATTCTTTTCTTGCGTGAAGCTTTGATGATATCAGGATTTGATCTTTCTTTTTTGGTCATTGAAAGAATTATCGCTTCCTGCTTTTTAATCAGATTATCACCAATACCGGCTTGTTCAATCTGATTTTTAAACTTAGAAAGTCCGGGAATCATCGAAATTATGCTCCCCATACTTCCTAATTTTTGCATCTGTCTTAATTGACTTAGCATATCGTTTAGGTCAAAATGACCTTTCATCATTTTTGCCGCCATTTTTTCGGTTTCTTCGCGGTCAACTTTTTCCATCGCTTTTTCGACCAAGGTAACAACATCGCCCTGCCCTTATATGCGACCTGCGATTCTGTCGGCATGAAATTCTTCTATCTCACTTAATTTTTCACCGGTTCCCAAAAACTTAATCGGAACTCCGGAAACCATTTTCATTGAAAGTGCGGCACCTGCTCTTGACGAACCGTCGATTCTGGTTAACACCAAACCGGTAATTCCGATTTGTTCATTAAATTCTTTTGCTACATTACAAGCATCTTGTCCGATAAGAGCATCAGCAACCAACAAAACTTCTGTCGGATTAGAAATTTCTTTAATTTCCTTAACCTCATTCATAAGGTCATTGTCTATGTGTAAACGTCCGGCCGTATCCAATATTAAAACATCATAAACACCATTCTTGGCAGCCTTTAATGCACGTTTTGTAATTTCTTGAGGTTTTTCACCTTTAACAATCTCTAATGTAGCAACACCTAGTTGCTTGCCTAACTGTTCAAGCTGTTCTTGAGCAGCCGGTCTGTATACGTCTAACGATGCCATCAGAACTTTTTTATTTTTATTTAATTTACCTGCAATTTTTGCCGAAGTTGTTGTTTTACCGGAACCTTGCAAACCCACCATTAAGATAACAACCGGCGGAACCGCATTTAAATTTAGAGAACAGGTATCATCACCTAAAAGTTTAACCAACTCATCGTGAACAATTTTAACTACCATTTGTCCCGGCTGAATTGATTTAACAACTTTTTCGCCCAAAGCTTCAAGCTTTACTTTAGCAATAAAATCTTTCACAACCGGCAAAGAAACATCAGCCTCTAACAAAGCAATGCGAATTTCTCTCATTGCTTGGTCAATATCTGCCTCGCTTAATACACCTCTTGATGTAATTTTTGAAAAGACAGAACCTAATTTATCGGTCAATGTTTCAAACATCTTTTTTCCTTTTAAGTGTTGCTATACAAACTATTGCACGCCAGTGTGCGAACCCTCGCTGACTGGCGGCACTCCTTGGAGTGTTATATATAAAGCAAACTTTTAATGTTAATTTTGTTAAAGTTTGGGTTGCTTATACTAGCTTTTTGAAAAAGAGTCAATACTTTTTTAACATTTTAATATAAAAAGATTTATAGTTTAGATGAACGGGCTTGCGTAATTGCTGCCATAGCAAACGCCTTATTCAAAACTATTTCCACCTCTTTAGTTTCCGGCTCATAGCAAACCTTACTTATTCCTGTTTTTTCGGTAAGGATACCTTCCATATATTGCTGAACACTGTGAGCATGAGTTTCAGATGGTAACATGGTATACAAATCTCTAAAATCGGCTTTATTTCTCTCTTTAACCATACTATCATAAACTATAAGGTTTGAAATATCACTGTTAAAAATCCGATTTACCACATCGTCATTGAAATTAGCGCTATCTTGCCTACAGTGTGTTCCTTCGTGGAATAAAACCGAAACGGCATAAAAATTATCACTGCCTTGAAGTTGGTCTTCATTAAAATAGATAACATTCTCTTTTACATAAGCCGCATCTATCATTGTATTTTCATTAAAACCGAGTGCTACATTTTTTGCTCGCTCTTCATCTTCCTTAAAAAATCTGATTTCCGGTGTAACTCCATAGACATATTTATATACTTCTCTGGCTTCCATAATTGTTTCTTTTTTCTCTTCCAAAGTAGTTTCCGGCCAATTTCTTATGTTATCAACAATTTTCTTATTCCGTGCAATCAAAGAAGCATAGCGCTCTGCCTGTTGTCTTTCCTCTTTCCAAAAGCTTTTTGGAAAATCCATATTATAAAGACAAACCTTGATATTTTTTTCATTTTTTTTACACACATCCAAAAATTCTTCCAATTCCTGATTCGGCAAAAATAATGCTTCCATATAAGAAATTTTTTCCTCAATAGGTAACTCGGCTACTTGTTTTGGTGTTAAAGTTGAAAATTCTTCCCGTCTTTTTTGTTTTAACTTTTTTCTTGCCGTATACAGAGGATGGTGTTCAGCGGCCATTTTAGTAAAATCTGCAACAGACATATTTTCCATGTGATATTTTTTCACAATTTCATTTACATGTGAGCGGTAATTATAATGAAGCGGTTCAAAAAGCACGGTATCATTTTCGCCAATGCGAATTGTGCATTTATCTATCAAATTTTCAAAATCGTATATATCCATATCTTTCTCCGTTATCTGCATAATAATACATTTTCATAACTTTGTCCATAGTTTATTCCTAAAAGTATTATATGTAATCATCGGGATAACCAAATATTATCTGTCAAATAAAAAACAAAAATGTCAAATACCGGTTCATTTATACTTGACTTTTGGCTTCTGTAAGTGTATCTTGAAAGAAGTTTATTATAAATTGTGTCAAATCAATTCTTAATTTTTTTCTATTATGAATAATCAAACAGTTTCAATCAATTTGGCAAACAGTTTGCCGAATTGGGATCTTTCCGTTGCTTTTTATGCCAATATGGAAGATCCGCAGATTGATGTAGATCAGTCGTCGCTCGAAAAACTCGCTAAAGAGGTATCACTTTACCGCGGCACAATTGCCGAAATGGAACCTTACGAGCTCAGCATTTTGCTCAGAAAATATGAGATGGTCATTGAACTTAGCAGAAAGCTCTCATACTTTGCTTTTCTGTATTCAGACACACACAAGACCGATGAAGAAGCATCTCAGTTTAAGTCTAAGGTCAACGAAAATACTTCTCGTGCCTTTGAAAGCTTGAGTTTCATTCACTACGAACTTAATGCGCTGCCCGACTACAAAAAGATTGAATTCCTGAATCATCCGAAGCTTCATCGCTGGATTTCGTGGTTACAATCGCTTTTTGTCGGCTACTGGCGCCTCAGTGAAGGAGCTTCGTTTATCATCAACAAAAAGTCTTTGGTGTCGTCATCATGGGACAGACTGTATGATGAAACTTGTGCCAACATGAAGTTTAAGTTCAAGAAAAAAGTTCTCAATGAAGCGGAAATTGCTGCCAAAATGAGATCTTCCTCAGCTGAGGAAAGACATCAGGCAATGTGCGAAATGAACCGTGTTTACAAAGAAAATGCTCGTGTCCTGACCATGTGCTACAACATGATTTTGAAGGACAAGAGTGTTGACGATGAACTTTACGGACACGAGGAGCCCGTAACCGAAAGCTTGCATCATAACCATATCAGTAAGGAAGACTTGCTTGCCATGGTTAACGAGGTTGTTGATTCGTATGTGCCAATCTCACAGCGCTTCTACAAGCTTATGGCTAAGCTTATGAAGGTCGATTGCATCAGATATGAAGACCGTTGCTACAATCCGATTGAGATTGACGGTAAAAAGATTACTTGGCCTGAATGCGTTCAGCAGGTTCTTCAAGCTTACGCCAACTTCTCGTTAGAGTATGCAATGTATGCGGCTCAAATCGTCAACAGTAACATAATTGACGTTCCGCCGTATAAGGGAAAAACCAGCGGTGCATACTGCATCAGAGGTGAAAACCCTTACATTCTGCTCAACTTTACCGGTGATCCTGACGATGCAAACACCTTTGCTCATGAACTCGGACACGCTGTTCATCATCTGTTGTCTGCACAGGTAGGAGTTCTCAACGATACAACACCTACCGGACTGGCTGAAGTAGCTTCCGAGTTTGCTGAACACAGGTTATTTATCATGCAGTTGGCTAACGCCTCAAGCGATCGTGAAAAACTGGCATTGCTCATTTCTCACGTTCAGGATATGATTAACTCTATCCACCGCCAGATTGCATTCTACAAGTTTGAAGAGCGCACACACCGTGAAAGAAAGAAGGGCGAACTTTCAACTGCAAGACTGAACCAGATTTGGCGTGAGGAATGCTCTCGCTATCTAGGATTCGAGATCAGTGAAGATGCCGATTATATGTGGATGGGAATATCTCATATCTTCGGTATGCCATACTACGTTTATTCATACGCTTTTGCAGGGCTTGTTGTAAACAACCTCATTAAAGCTTGTGATAAGTGGAATGACAACAGCGAATTCGAGATTAAGGAAAGTTTTGCAGACCTGTATATCGACATGCTGTCAAACACAGGTATTGAAGACTTTAAGAGCCTTTTGGAGCCGTTCGGAATCGATGCCGATTCTCCTGATTTCTGGTCTAACGGACTTTCTGTTATTACCGGCTATATCGATGAAATCGAAAAGCTGGCAAAAAAGGAAGGACTTCTTTAAAAAAAGCGGGATTATTCCCGCTTTTTTCATTTTAAAATTAAAAAACACTTATTCTCTGAATTTATCAAAAAGTTTATTGACATTTTTGTCTTTTTATTATACGCTATTTTTCAAATATAAATTATTAAATCAAACATCACATTATGAAAAATTTTATTATTATAATTGCAACCATGTTGCTTACAGTAAGCGCATTTGCTCAAGGTCAATTTTTAGAAATTGACAGATGCACCGTAAATTACGAACAGGTTACAGGCTTTATGGGAATACCCAAGGGTGTAAAAATATCCAGCCAGACAATCTGTTTATCCAACGGCGAAGTTATCAAACACAAAGATGGTTTCAAGTATTGGTATCGTGATGGCGGTTGCTGTCCTTATGACGACAGATGTATGACCGATTTCACCTTCGGTATAGATTATCCCGAAGGAACGCTGGTATATAAATCCGGTAATAGTTATGAGCTTGTTAATCTGAAAAAAAGAGGTATTTACACTATAAAAAAGGTTAAAATTCACGAAGTAAGCTCAGAGTTTAATGCTTCACTTAACGGAGATTTCAGCTATCGTTCTTTTATCGTCGGCAGAGGTTCAGGCAGTATCAGAGGCTCAGCTTCGGGAGGAACTCGCACCATTGTTAATGTATTTTTTGATAATGGCACCAGTGCAACCATTGAAGCTTCCAAAGATCCGATATGGCTTGATGCAGAAGCGGGAATGAAAGTAGAGCATTCTACATATAGAAGTATAAACATATATAAATTGCTATAACCAAAACCCCCACGTTTTTCGTGGGGGTTTTGCATTTATCTTTATAAAAACACTTCATAGTCATATTGGTTCAAAACAGCATTTTTATAAAACAACACATCATCTTCGCTAACGGGAATAAAATGGTTTGCATCTACCCCGACATTAAAGCCGTTTACAATAACTTTTTTAAGACCATGAATATGCCCGAACAAACCAAACAAATCACTGCGCAATTTACTTGGTTTATGAGTTAAAAACACTGTTGTTCCGTCTTTTAAACACAATGTATCATCTTCTTTACAACAAGCAAAAATCTTATCTAATTGTTCTTTAAATATCGTATTTTGCTGCAACAAATCTTGTTCATAATTACCTAAAATCAGGTTTATCTTACCATTAAGATATTGACGTATTGATACATCTCCAAAATCTCCCAAATGATAAACCGTATCTTCGGGACTGACTTTCTTATTCCAATTATCAATCAAAGCGCTATCCATTTCTTTAACGCAAGAAAAAGGTCTTAAAGATAACGACAGTGTTCGTTGGCTGCCAAAATGAGTATCTGAGGTAAAAAATATTTTATTGGTTCTATGCAAAAGCTCTCTAGCCTTTTTAATGGTTTCAAAATAGGTATTGTAAACAACAACATTTTGTGCTTGTAAACGTTTAACTATATAGCTTTTTCCGTAAAAATCATCACTTATACCGACAATAATCTGTTTACGAGTATGATTATAATTTGTTTTTGCCATCCATTCCGCAAGTTCGAAACGTGAAGTTTGAGCATAATCTCGACCTGACACATCAAAATCTTTAGGCGGTATCCAAAACATAATCACATCGGCAGCCGCTAAATATTTACTTTCCCAGTCCACTTGCATATCTAAATTAAAATTTATGACATTTTCACGACGTGGATTTGCCACATAAATATCTAAATCTTTTAAATCCTCAATAGCACGTGCCTGCCAATCAGGCGCCCCCTTAATCGGCCCTGCCAAAAAAACAATTTTTTTATCTGAATAATCTTTTTCAGGTGATTCGGGGGTAATAAGTTCCATTATATGCTCCTTTATTAAGTTGAACTGTTGTAAGTTTTGCAAATCGGTATTACAAAGTCAACATTAAAAAGTTTCATCTATCTGTTTCAATAAATCTGCCGAAAATTCATTGTGTGTGCTATTTGGTAATATTCTGTATTGTAAATTTGCCCCTATCTTTTGCAAAATTTTATACGAATCTTTGCGGTCGCGATTGATATAAGAATCGTTCTGACC
>JBGVOY010000152.1:0-12618 GCA_045126755.1 Alphaproteobacteria bacterium
TTAGGTAAGGATATCGCTATTCGACTCGGCACATTGGGGCATTTAAGTGCATTAAGACGCACAAAATGTGCAATTTTTTCCCTTCAAGATACGATTTTACTGGAAAATTTAAAAAATATAGTGTATGAAGAAGAACGACTCAAGTCGCTTCTGCCGATTGAGACATCACTGCGCGACATCGCGGTGGTCGCCGTTTCGGAAGAAGAAGCCGTTAAACTAAGACACGGACAAGGATTGTCGCCTAAGAAATATCAAGGTTTTATGCCTGATACACTGGTGGCCGCCATGTATGGTGATTGTTTAATAGCACTAATTAGGGTTGAAGAAAGAAGACTTTCTCCAATTCGTGTGTTTAATTTATAATGAAAAAAAGGAAAAATAAAGATGTCGATTACAAATGAAGTTAAACAGGAAATCATTGCAAAATACGGAACAAAACCCGGTGATACAGGTTCTCCGGAAGTTCAAATTGCTATTTGGACATATCGTATTAACTCTTTAATTGAACACTTCAATGTTCATAAAAAAGATTTACACTCCCGTTTAGGTTTGATGAAAATGGTTGGCCGTCGTCGTCACCTTTTAGACCACTTGAAATCTAAAAGTAATGATCGTTATCAGGCAATCATTAAAAAGTTAGATTTACGTAAGTAATTCGCAAAACAGAAAACTGCGGAGCATGGGGCTCCGCAGTTTTATAAAATCCTTAAAAATTTTTAAGGTGAGGTTTTATTGAAAAGAAATGAAAGGTAGAAAATATGATCGAATTTAAAAAATGCCGTCAAGAGATGGAATGGGGCGGCCGTAAGTTAGTTTTGGAAACAGGGCAGATTGCTCGTCAGGCAACAGGTGCCGTTATGGCAACATACGGAGATACGGTTGTAGTAGCAACGGTATGCGCAGCAAAGGAAGCAAATGCAGATCAGGATTTTTTCCCTTTAACAGTTAACTATCAAGAAAAATATTATGCTACCGGTAAAATTCCGGGTGGGTTTATGAAACGTGAGGGTAAACCGTCTGAGCGTGAAGTTTTGATTTCTCGTTTAATAGATAGACCAATTCGCCCGTTGTTTCCGGACGCATTCAAAAACGAAGTTCAAATTATTTGCACAACTTTATCGCACGACCAAAAAAATGACTCAGATGTCGTTGCAATGATTGCTGCATCTGCAGCTTTGGCAGTTTCAGGTGTGCCGTTTTTAGGTCCTATCGGTGCTGCAAAAATAGGTTATAAAGACGGTAACTATATCTTAAATCCGAGTATTGAAGAACAAAAAACATCTGATTTGGAATTGGCAGTTGCCGGAACTAAAGAAGGCGTTTTAATGGTTGAATCTGAAGCAAACGAGCTTTCCGAAGAAGTTATGTTGGGAGCCGTTATGTTTGGTTTTGAAAGTTTCCAACCTGTTATTGATATGATTAACGAGTTAAAGAAACAAGCAGGAAAAGAAGCTTGGGAAGAACCTAAATTCCCTGAAGAATTTGACGCATTGTGCGCTCGTGTAGAAAAAGATTTCTATGCAAAATATGATGAAGCTTTCAATGAAGTTGATAAGCAAACTCGCGGCAATCTTCTAGCTCAATTAGCCGAAGAAGTAAAAGCAACCGTTGATGAAGAAAATGAACTTGAAATGCGTTATATCGGTGATGCTATTGAACATATCATGCACAAAACAATGCGTGAAAAAGTTTTATCAACCGGAAAACGTATTGATGGCCGTGACACAAAAACTGTTCGCCCGATTAGCTGCGAAGTTGATGTATTACCTACAACTCACGGTTCTGCATTGTTTACTCGCGGTGAAACACAAGCTTTGGTTGTTACCACATTAGGAACCGATGATGATGCTCAAATTGTAGATGGCTTAATGGCTGAATACAGACAAGACTTTATGTTATACTACAACTTCCCTCCGTTTTCTGTTGGCGAATGCGGAAGATTGGGAACTCCGGGGCGTCGTGAAATTGGTCACGGAAAACTTGCATGGCGTGCAATTCATCCGATGATGCCTACCGATAAAGAAAAATTCCCATATTCTATAAGAGTTGTATCTGACATTATGGAATCTAACGGTTCTTCTTCTATGGCAACCGTTTGCGGAACTACTTTATCATTACAGGCTGCCGGTGTTCCGATGAAAAAACCGGTTGCAGGTATTGCAATGGGCTTAATTAAAGAAGATGACGGCAGAGTTGCAATTTTAACCGATATTTTGGGTGATGAAGACCATTTAGGCGATATGGACTTTAAGGTTGCCGGAACGAAAGATGGTGTAACCGCTTTGCAAATGGATATTAAAATTAC
Source organism: Alphaproteobacteria bacterium (assembly GCA_045126755.1). Lineage (GTDB taxonomy): Bacteria > Pseudomonadota > Alphaproteobacteria > RF32 > CAG-239 > JAFTYO01. Next base: position 2,306 of record JBGVOY010000152.1, read on the forward strand.
ATCCATTACCAAAGAAATTATGAAAAATGCGTTAGCTCAAGCTCATGAAGGACGTATACACATTTTGGGCGAAATGGCAAAAGCTATTGAAGCTCCGAGAGAAAAAGTATCTCCTTTAGCACCACGCATTATATCATTAAAAATTCCGACAGATAAAATTCGTGAAGTTATCGGTACCGGCGGTAAGGTTATTCGTGAAATTATTGAAAAAACCAATACCAAAATTGATATTTCGGATGATGGCGTAGTTAAAATTGCTTCTACCAACACCGAAAACGGTGAAGCAGCTTTAAATATAATTATCGGAATTGTAGCTGAACCTGAAGAAGGTGTTATTTACAAAGGCGTAATTACTAAAATTATGGATTTTGGTGCATTTGTTCGCTTTGTCGGTGCAACCGAAGGTTTAGTTCATATCTCTGAAGTTAAAGATGAAAGAATCGCTTCTGTTTCTGACTTTTATAAAGAAGGCGACAGCATTTGGGTAAAATGTATGGGCGTTGATAATCGCGGTAAGTGGAAATTATCTGCTAAACGTGTAAATCAAGAAACAGGTGAAGACAGAGAATAAGTCTTATCCAATCTGATAAAAAGCCTTGCATCACAGCAAGGCTTTTTTATAAAAAAAACTCTCCGCTGACAGCGGAGAGTTTTGAACTTTAAACCTGATTAGAAAGTATATCTTAAACCTAACAATACTTCTTGAGAATCATAGTTTCTCTTTGCATATTCAGGATTTCTGTCTTTAATTTTACCATAATCAGTAAAACGGTAGCCAACTTCAACATCCACATTGTATGTTAAGTTTACGCTAACACCGGCACCAACATTATATGCAAAATTATCTTCATTAGATTCTGCACCGTTAGTGTTTTCGGCAATACGAGCATAACCTACACCAACACCGACATAAGGAGTAACAGATGTACCTGTATCTAAATCATAGTAAAAATTAGCAAAAGCTGTTTGTAATTGGCTTTTTACAGTGTTGCGAGCTACAACATTATGAGTCTTATTTAATAAACCATATTCAACTTCTGCTCTTACAGATTCTGCTAAACCGCCACATAACGGAACCATTACACCGGCTGCAAATCTGTAACCGAATTGGTCATCATTGATTTTTTCTTTATAATCAATAGTTGTGATATCGTTTTTAACTTCTACACGAGCCAAGCGAGCAGCAACGTATGGAAGATATTCGGTTGCACTTGCATTAAAAGCAACCAAAGAGGCAATTCCTGCCAACAATAAAGTTTTTTTCATGTTTTTCTCTCTTTTCATTTTTTGCAAAAAATAAATTTCAATTTTAACATCAACTTATTGATGTAATAAAAAGTTATAGCACTATATCCGAAAGGTCAAGTGTTGTTGTTATTATACACAAAAATGTATAAATTATTCACCGGAATTTATGTTTGATATGTATTTATCAGATTTTTTTATGTAGCGTTCCAGTCTTTTTATATCGGTTTCTTGTGATAAAAACTTATAAATATTTGCCGCATCAATATAATAAGCGGCGGCTTTTTCAAAATAGTCTTCATTTTGATATATTTTTCCGCATTCAAAAAATATGTTTCCGATACTTTCTTGCGCAACAGCCCACTCAGAAGGATACTTTTCTTTTGAGAAGACCGTTTGATAGTTTTGATAATTTTCAATGGCTATTTTTGCGATTTCAATGCTATGACTGAAAACAGCCATCATGGAAAGATATAAACCTAAATCCTTTTGTATATCTGCCCAAATTTTCGGAAAAATGATTTTAGTGAAAACTTTTTGTGCTTCTCTTAATTGGAAAACGGCATTTCGTAAAAATTGTATATCAGATGTATATTTCCAATAATCAAAATACAGTTTTGAAAGTTTATACGCAGTATAACCGAAATCATACGGATAAGTGTGTCGGTTGAAATATTTTTGAGCAAGTGTATAAAAATCAATGGCAAATTTACAGTTTGTATATTTATCCTTTACGTGTGTTTCCGATGCTAAATGGTATAGTTGAGCAAAGTTGGCATAAATTATTCCGGTGAAGATGGATTTTGTTTCGTTTTTGCAACAACTTAATGCGTTTTTAAATATTGATGAAGTAATTTTAACATCTGCAAAAGTCAGATTTGTGCGAATCGAGTGAAGATACGTTAAAGCCAACAAATTTAAGATATATGGCATATATGACGAACTTAAATCTTTAGGAGGTGTGCTGTTGTTTATTTTAGCAACAATCTGCCGTAATGCCGGAATATCTTCAGTGCGGCGCATTGCCGTCAATATCGTAGCCAGTATTAAGTTTAAAATTGTCGGATTCAGTTTATTGTCTTGGAAATATTCCAAAGGCAAATATAAACTGTTTAAGATGGAAAAATTAAGATAAACTTGTTCATCATATTGGTTTTTGGTTTGAAAATTAAGCCTTATTTTATTTTGTTTGCGGTAGCCCCATATTAAAATATCTGCATTTGTTTTTTTTAATATATTTTTTCCGCTGTCAATAAAATCAAAAAAATTACGACTTTGTAAATCAAGAAAACTTTTATTTATCGGTTCGTTGTAATAAGAGATTTCCAATAAATCGTTTTGCGATAAATGTTGCGATAAAATGTATCCCGAATTTGTTACGCAATCGTCTTCAAACGCAACAATGGTCAGCCTGATTTTAGGCAAGGGTTTGTTTGGCACTGCCACAGTTTTTTTTGCAAAAATATGTTTTAAAAATGCAAGCGCCATAATTATTTTTTATCCTTTTCAAGCGATTGTTTTATGTTGGAAACTTCATCTTTAATATCTTGTATAAAAGCTTTGTTTACATCTTTCAGACTTAGCTTGCTCTCTGATGCGTTGCACATTGTATTCAAAAGCCACATATTTACTACTACGGAAAATACGGGTAGCGAAAACATATTTGGAGAATAGATTTGAAATCCGGCAAAGATGATATTTATTATTCCTATTTTATAGATAGCTACTAAAATAGCCGGAACGGTTATGTCTTTTAAATATGCACAAAAATAGGAAGTATTATTGTAAAAATCGGGTTCTTTTATTCGGAATATGTATCTTCTCGTAACCACCCAGATAATTTCCGATATAAGATATGCACACAATATGAGCATCGAAGATCCTGCAAATTCTTGGCATGAATATACAAAGAAGTTAGCAAGTAAAAATCCGGCGCTGGTGCAAGCTCCGTCGGTTAAAAAAAGTTCACTGGGATACCAGTTGTATCGTAAAAAACCAAGCCATATACCCGTTAAGGCAAAAGCAATAAAACCAAAAGCCAAAGGCAGACCTTCAAGTAATGATATTAAAGAAATTCCAAGCAGGCAAGTTAGCATAAATAATGCAAAAACTGCCGACATTCCGTTTAGTATCTTGGCAAAAAACGTAATTAAAAATATGCCGGCAAAGATTATTAAACGGTCAGCAATAAAAGGAATATTTCCTTCAAAAACAAGAATGTTATCAGGAATTAAAAATGTTGCAACCGCCGATGAAAGACAGATTACAAAAAATTCGGTTTTCCTCATCTCAAGCAAGTGAGCCGCATAAATAAATGCAGATAATATAAAAGCAATAAAAATGCGGATATATTTTATCTCGGAAATTAAATCATTAAAATTCGGCAGTAAAAAATACAATGCCGTGGTAAAAATAAAGCTCAATATCCACATATATATCCAAACGTCGTTTTTTAATTTGTATTCAGAAATGATATGCTTTTTTAAATACATACATATCGGCGTTATAGCACAGAAACCGAGTGCTGCCAAAACAATAAAATAAAACAAATTAAAAAACATTTATTTCTCCATATAATTTTTTTTATGTATCAGAGCCGCAAAAAACGAATCCATACCGCCTGTATCTTTCTCATAATAAGGTAAAGTTCTTAAAACACCGTTATCAATTATATTGTCGGTTAATTTTTTTCCACCTGTAATGTTTATGTTTCCGATATCGGCTTTTACCATTTCAGCAAACGGTATTCGTTTTAATACATCTTTAACAAGACGCTCGCCTTCATCTTTTGAAACAGAGCATGTGCAATATAAAATTATGCCGTTTGTTTTTACTGATTTGAGCGCTTCTTCAAGCATTTGTTGTTGTATTGCTGTTTGTTTTTTTACATCGGCTATATTTTTTAAGTGTAATACTTCGGGATGTTTTCTGAAAGTTCCGGTGGCTGAACATGGTGCATCCAAAACAATAATATCGAAAATGTTTTGATTATTTTGCAAAAACTGTAAGCCGTCACCTACGTGTGTTTCCAGATTTTCTGCCAGATTTAGTCGTTTTATGTTTTGTTTTAATCTGTCCATGCGTAAGTCGTCTATATCAACGGCGGTAACTTTTGCTCCTTTTGTTAAAAGTTGTGCCGTTTTTCCTCCGGGAGCAGCACATAAATCAAGAACTTTCTTGTTATTTATATCGCCTAAAAGCATAACAGGTAAAGAAGCGGCTAAATCTTGTACCCACCAAGAGCCTTGTTCGTAACCGTCTAATTCGGATATTTTTGATTTTGCATTTAATATTCTTACGGTTCCGTTTGCAAACAGTATTCCTTGGAGTTTTTCGGCCCAAAATTGAGGATTGTCTTTTATTGTTAAGTCTAAAGGAGCTTCTGATGTTATTGATTTTTCAATTTGATTTATTTGTTCTTTGGAATAGTCTTTTTGTAATATCTGCATAAATTCGTGCGGTAATGTGCAACTGATGTTTAAGTTTTGTTTTTGTGAACTTATTTTTCTTAACACGGCATTTATCATATTTGCGGCATATTTATCGGTAAGTTTTTTTGCAATATTTACGTATTCGTTTATAACCGCATAATCGGGCGAATTTAATAACATCAGTTCGGTAATGGAAGCCAACAGGATATATTTTAATATTTTGTTTTTTTGCGGAATTTTTTTTACAACAAATTGTTTTATGATTTTTTCAATACAGTTTAAGTGTCTTAAAGCATTAAGAACGAGATTGTTGCAAAAGGCAATGTTTTGTTCAAAAATTTGCGGTTTTAAGGTGTTGTAAAAAACCTTTTCTTCTATAATCGTTTGTAAAATTTTTACACACTGTATGCGTTCTGACATCTTTTTCCCCTTCTTTTTTATGTTAAGCATACAGGTTTATTTTTTTCAAGTAAAATATTTTATGTGTAAGTAGTGCAAAACCGTATAAAATGCGCTTGTTTTTTTTGATGTTTGTGGTAATTTAGAGCAAGTTAAATATTTAGTGGAGAAAATAAAAATGAGCGGCAATGCACGTTATAACGGAAATCAGACATTTGAAGATTGGCAAAAACAATGGAAGTTAGAAGACAGATACAATTTTAAGACTATTGAAAATAAATGGCAAAAAATTTGGGAAGATGAAAAAGCATACAAAGTAACGGAAGATAAAACAAAAGAAAAATTTTATGCTTTGGTCGAATTTCCGTTTCCCTCCGGTGCCGGTTTGCACGTCGGTCATCCTCGTTCTTATGTCGCATTAGATGCTATTGCTCGCAAAAAGCGTATGCAAGGTTATAATGTATTGTATCCTATGGGCTTTGATGCTTTTGGTTTGCCTGCAGAAAATTATGCCATTAAAACAGGGGTTCATCCTGCTGTTTCCACTAAAGCAAATATTAAAACCTTTACCCGCCAATTAAAATCTATCGGCTTGAGCTTTGACTGGGACAGATGTATTGATACATCATCGCCCGAATATTATAAATGGACTCAATGGATGTTCATAGAGCTGTTTAAAAAAGGTTTGGCTTATAAAAATAAAATGGCTATCAACTGGTGTCCGGCTTGTAAGGTGGGGCTTGCCAACGAAGAAGTTGTTAACGGATGCTGCGAAAGATGCGGTGCCGAAGTTGTAAGGAAAAATAAGGAACAATGGGTAATTGCCATTACAAAATATGCCGACAGACTTATTGATGATTTAGACGGCTTAGACTTTATTGACAGAGTTAAAGCCCAACAAACAAACTGGATTGGTCGTTCTGAAGGAGCAGAGCTTGATTTTGAGTTTGGCGAAGATAAACTCAAAGTTTTTACAACCAGACCGGATACGGCTTTTGGCGTAACTTATATGGTAATGGCTCCGGAACACGAGTTTGTTCAAAAATATATGGATAGGTTTGAAAATCCGGCGGAAATTAAAAAATATGTAGAAGATACCGCTAAAAAATCTGATTTACAACGCACTGCCGATGATTCAAAAACAGGTGTCGAATTAAAAGGTATAAAAGCAAAAAATCCGTTTAACGGTAATATGATACCGGTGTTTATTTCCGATTATGTTTTAACCGGATACGGCACTGGCGCAATTATGGCTGTTCCGGCTCATGACCAACGAGATTATGATTTTGCCAAAGCTTTTGATTTGCCAATTATTCAAGTATTAGAGGGCGGAGATATATCTGAAAAAGCTTATGAAGAAGACGGCTTGCACATAAACTCCGGTTTCTTAAACGGATTAAATAAAGAAGACGGAATGAAATCTGCTATTGATTATGCCGTTAAAAATGGTTTCGGGCAGTCTAAAATCAATTTCAAATTACGTGATTGGGTGTTTTCTCGTCAGCGCTACTGGGGTGAGCCGATACCTATGGTGTATTGCAAACATTGCGGATGGCAACCCTTAAAAGAAGAAGATTTGCCGCTTACATTACCGGAAGTAACAGACTATCTGCCTAATGATGAAGGAGATTCCCCACTCGCAAAAGTAACCGATTGGGTTAATACAAAATGTCCTAAATGTGGTGCAAGTGCAAAAAGAGAAACGGATGTTATGCCTAACTGGGCAGGTTCGTCTTGGTATTTCTTGCGCTATTGCGATCCGCATAATGACAAAGCATTTGCTTCAAAAGAAGCGCTGGAATATTGGATGAATGTTGACTGGTATAATGGCGGTATGGAACATACGACATTACACTTGTTGTATTCTCGTTTCTGGCATAAGTTTTTGTATGATTGCGGGTATGTTCCGACTAAAGAACCATATAACAAGCGCACATCTCATGGTATGATTTTGGCTGAAAACGGAGAAAAAATGTCAAAATCAAGAGGTAACGTAATCAATCCGGATGATATTGTTAATAATTATGGTGCGGATACGTTTCGTTTGTATGAAATGTTTATCGGACCGTTTGATCAAGTGGCAATGTGGTCTGATGACAGTTTGATGGGTGTGTATCGTTTTGTGGGTAAAATTTTTAATTTATTTAAGAAAGTCTGCAATAAGGATGCGGAAATTAAAGATTTAAGAACAATGCACAAATGTATTTTGGAAGTAACGGAGCGTATTGATCAAATGAAGTTTAATACGGCTGTTTCGTCTTTAATGACTTATGTTAATTATATGTCTTCGCTTAATGAAATTCCGGCAGTTTTGTATGAAACACTATTAAAACTTTTAAGTCCGTTTGTTCCGCACTTGGCTGAAGAAATGTGGGCAAGATTGGGCCATAACACCTTAATTGTTAAAGAAAGCTGGCCGATAGGCGATAAAACTCTTGCTCAAGATGATACGGTTACGATTGCCGTTCAGCTTTGCGGAAAAATGCGCGGAACAATCGAAATGCCAAAAGACAGTGATGATGAAGATGTCAAAAATATGGCTCTTTCATTGGAAAATGTCGCTCGCCAAGTTGAAGGTAAAGAAATTAAGAAGATAATTGTTGTTAAGAATAGGATTGTGAACATTGTTGCATAAAATTAAAATTTTAACGGTTTTTTGCCTTTTGCTTACAGGTATCAATGCTTGTGGTTTTGAACCTCTTTATGTGGAACGCAAATCAGGCGAAAAGTGGTATTACAAAGGTGAATTTGATACATCAATTTCGGAAGAAATTGCTCAAATTAAGGTCGAGCCTATTGCAGACAGAGTAGGACAACTTATCCGCAATGATTTGCTCGATAATTTAACTCCGAAAGGCGTTCCTTCTAATCCTAAATATGTTTTGGAAGTATATGATGTTGAGAAAAATGTTACCGAGCAAGCTATGCGTGATGATATTACCGCTACTCGCGAAAGAGTAAGATACACCGTTAAATACAAGCTGTTTTCGGCTGATAATCACAATGAATTGGTTAGCGGTAACTCGATTGCTTATTTAGGTTATGATATTATGGCGAATCCTTATTCAACAACATTTGCTCAGAAAAAAATAGAAAAAGATGCCGCCAAGATTATTGCTAACGATATTTCTCTTCGTATGGGGGCATATTTTCATTCAAGCTTAACTAAACGTGGTAATCCGAATGAATTTTAAAGATGTCGACATTACAAACTATTTTAAAACTCCAAATGCGAGTATAAAGTGTGTTGTCATATTCGGAACCAATGAAGGAAAAATTGCTGATTACTGTTCGCAATTTGCTAAAACGGTTTGTCCCGATTTAACAGATGCTTTCAGGGTTGTCAGTTTAAGTATGGATGTGTTAAGCAAAGATATCGGTGTTTTGTTCGGCGAATATAATGCTCAATCGTTACTTGGCGGAAGGCGAGTAATTATTGTTAAAGATGCAACGGATTTGCTTACAAAACACTTAAAAGTACTCTTTGATGACAATAAGTCCGACGCTTTACTGATTTTAACATCTTCGGCACTTAATACAAAATCATCTTTGGTTGCTTTGGGTAAGGATAGAGATGATTTTGCTGTTATAGGTTGTTATGAGGACCGAGAAAGAGATATAAAATTATTTGTCAGAGATTATTTAACAAAGTCTCAGATAACGATTTCAGATAATGCTCTTGAATTGTTGTGTATGCGTTTATCTAATGATAAGAAAGCAAATTTAAGCGAAATGGATAAACTTGTTACTTATCTGGGGATAAGACGCAATATAGAGATAGATGATATTAAGCTTGTCATTAGCGATACATCAAGCTCTTCCGTTGAAGACCTGTGCTATTTTATCGGGTTAGGGCAAACAGACAGAGCCGTAGACTCATATAAAGAACTCTTAAATGAAGGAACGGAACCTGTAAGTATTGTCAGAAGTATAAGCAATCATTTTCTTAATTTGCTTAGTTATTCATACGGTTTTGAGCAAGGAAAAAGACCTGATGAAATTGTTTCTTCCGTTAGGCCGCCTGTTATGTTCTATAGGAAGGAAGACTTAAAAACTCAAATAAATATATGGAATAAAAAAGCTGTTTTAGATGCAGTTTCTTTGTTATATCAGTGCGAAAGAGATTGCAAGACGACTAATTTGCCGGCAACGGAAATTTTGAGTTATACCATAATGCAACTTTCGGGTGCATCAAGAAAATTGAGAAGATAATTTTATAATATCGAGTTGGCGATGGAAAAGATTTATAAACATATTTTTGTTTTGACCGGAGCGGGAATTTCCGCAGAATCCGGATTAGCAACATTCAGAGATGCTGACGGATTATGGAATAATCATAAGGTGGAAGATGTCGCAACTATAGAAGCTTTTGAAAGAAATCCGCAATATGTGCATGAATTTTATAACGAGTTAAAACCCGAGGTTATGAAAGCAGAACCTAATGCAGCTCATATTTGTTTGGCTCAATTAAAAGAAAAATATTCAGGAAAAGTAGATGTTATAACTCAAAATGTTGATACGTTGCATGAAAAAGCCGGTTCTGAAAATGTGTATCACATACACGGAAGAATCGACGAAGCAATATGTCTTAACTGCGGGCGTATTTTAAATTCTTGGGGAAAAGTCGATATGTCAACCGAATGTCCTCACTGTAAGCAGATAGGGAAGTTTAAGCCTAATATTGTTTTTTTCGGCGAAATGCCCCTTTATATGTCTGAGGTTGAAAAAAAATTAAGAGAATGCGATTTGTTTATATCTGTCGGAACATCAGGAGTTGTTTATCCGGCGGCAGGTTTTGTGCATACGGCAAAATATTATGGTGCGGATACCATAGAGTTTAATTTGGAAGAAACATCAAATAATTATTTGTTTGACAGACATATAAAAGGTAATTGTTCGGTTACTTTACCGGCTTTTATACAAACTTTAATTGATGCGCAAAATAGTTTTGGAGAATAAAATGGTAAAATCTAAACCGGAAAACAGTAAAATAGCAATAACAATGATTGCAAGAACCGTTGTGTATGCTTTTGCAATATTTGGTGTGTTGTTTATATTTATTTTGGCCGGAGTTGCTTTAATAGTCGGCCCCCGCGCACTTACTTCAAGTGTTCCGGAAAAGGCAATTTTGGAAATTGATTTTAACCAAAACTATGCCGAAAGCAGAGGAGATGATTTTTTTGCCGAATTTACCGGTGCGTCGGTTTACTCGGTGTTTGATTTAGTGCGAGCAATAAA
>JBGVOY010000153.1:0-4157 GCA_045126755.1 Alphaproteobacteria bacterium
ATTTTTGCATTTATGTCAACAAATATGTTTTTAAGTTTGAAAATTGCCGTATTTGTTTTATATTAAAAAACGGAGGCAAATATGCAAAATTATATCAATACCATAACCGAAGAGCAGGCAAAAGCCGATTTGGAATTTATAGCCAAAGAGATGGCAAAAGCCGATATTGCTTATTATCAAAATGATGATCCGTATTTAACCGATGCTGAGTATGACGAATTAAAGTTAAAAAATGAATTGTTGGAAAAAAAGTTTCCTCATCTTATCAGAGAAGACAGTCCGTCAAAAAAAATCGGAGCGCCGATTAAAAATGATTTTGCAAAAATTGAACACAAAGTTCCGATGCTCTCACTGGGGGATATTTTTTCCGAAGAAGAATTGATAGATTTTGTTAAAGGTATTCAACGATTTTTAAATACGGATTTAAATATTGAAATTTCTTCTGAACCGAAAATGGACGGACTTTCTTTTTCAGCTCGCTATGAAAACGGAATTTTAGTTAAGGGCGCTACCAGAGGAGATGGTAAAATCGGTGAGGATATTACTTCAAATCTAAAAACAATAAAAGGTTTGCCTCATTTTGTGAATTCTGCTGATTTTCCTTCCGTAATAGAACTTCGCGGCGAAGTTTATATGTCTAAGGCAGATTTTTTTGCACTTAACGAAAAACAAAATTCGCAGAACAAAAAAGCTTTTGCTAATCCGAGAAATGCAGCAGCCGGCTCATTAAGACAACTGGATTCTAATATAACCAAAGAACGTAATTTGAGCTTAATTGTCTATACTTGGGGTGAAGTTTCGGATATGAATTGGAAAACACAAACCGAATTTTTGCAAAAAGTAAAAAATTGGGGCTTTCCCGTAAATCCATACAACAAGCTATGCCATAATTTGCAAGATGTTATTAACAGCTACGAAACACTTCTTCAGACAAGAGCCGATTTACCTTATGATATTGACGGTATTGTTTATAAGGTAAATTCTTTGGAACTTCAAGAACGTTTGGGCTATTTAACCCGAACTCCTCGTTTTGCCATTGCTCATAAGTTTCCGGCAGAAAAAGCCGTTACCAAAATCAATAATATTCGCATTCAAGTCGGCAGAACAGGTGCTTTAACACCGGTGGCTGATTTAGAACCGGTTAATGTGGGCGGGGTAATGGTTTCGCACGCTACACTTCATAACGAAGACGAAATTAAGAGAAAAGACATCAGAATTGGCGATTATGTTTATATTCAGCGTGCCGGAGATGTAATTCCTCAAGTTGTCGGCGTTTTAAAAGAAAAAAGGCTACATAATTTGCCGGAGTTTGAATTTCCTAAACTCTGTCCCGAATGCGGTTCTCATGCCATAAAAGAAGAAGACGAAGCCGTTAGGCGTTGCACGGGAGGTTTAAGTTGTCCGGCGCAGGCTATTGAAAGTATTAAACACTTTGTATCAAGAGATGCTTTTAATATTGAAGGCTTGGGGGCAAAAATCGTGGAAGATTTTTATAAAGAAAAAATTTTGGAAAATCCGGCCGATATATTTACATTGGAAGAAAGAAACGGCGGTGATGATTTGTTCTCGCTCGGTAACGGTTTGCATCTTGAAAAAAGAGAAGGTTGGGGTAAAAAATCGGTTGATAATTTGTTTAAGGCAATAAGAAACAAAAAAGAAATTGAATTGCAGAAATTTATCTACGCATTAGGGATTCGGCAAGTCGGTTCGGCGACAGCACTTTTAATTGCAAAAAACTATATTTCATTTGAAAATTTTAAATCTTCAATGCAAAACTCTGATACGGAAAAACTTTTAAATATTGACGGTATCGGTCAGGCGATGGTTAAAGATATTGTCGAGTTTTTCAAAGAAGAACATAATACCAAGATTATTGATGAGCTGTTAAAATATGTCAAAGTTAAAGATTATGAACAGTCTGAAATAACGGATTCGTTTTTTGCGGGCAAAACCATTGTCTTTACCGGAACTCTTGAACACTTGACTCGAGCTGAAGCAAAGGCTGTCGGGGTAAAAATGGGGGCAAAAGTTGCAGGTTCTGTTTCAAGCAATACCGATTATGTAATCGTAGGAAGCGATGCCGGTTCAAAGGCTAAAAAAGCTCAAGAATTAGGAATTAAAATTTTAAACGAAGCAGAATTTTTGGATTTGATATAAAACAGAAATTGAATTTGTAATATTGTGAATACTAAAAAAGGAGGTTTCCCTCCTTTTTTTAAGACTTTTTAATCACGACGACTCTGTCGGGAACAATTTGTGTATAAGCAAGCCAAACAGCAGAAAGACCAACCAACATATACACAACTCTTGATAATATACTCATATCACCGAACAACGCACCAACTAAATTAAAGCCAAAAAAACCGACTAATCCCCAGTTGATGCCGCCAATGATTGCAAGCCATAAAGTAAGTTTTTCCATAAAATACATTTTTTCCTCCTAAAAAAAGGTTTTTACTTTTTATGCAAATGTGATATATCCATTAGCAAATAATTTTCAATATGGATAAAAATATGTATAGCGAAAAGTTTTTAAAGTTTATCGAGATGTGGGAAAATGACTTTGGAATTAAGCGCACTATCGATGAAAAAGTATGTGTTGACCGAGATAATAATCCGATACCGTGGTATACATACCCTGCTATTGAATATATTTCTCAATTTGATTTTAGCGATAAAACAATATTTGAGTTTGGTTGCGGATATTCTTCTTTGTTTTGGGCAAAGCGAGCTAAAAAAGTTATCAGTATTGAAGATAACTTAAAATGGTTTGAAAAATGGCAAGCCGAATTTAACGAGCCGAATTTGGATATAAGGTGGAAAGATGAAGGCAAAATTTATGAAGATGCCATTTTTGAAGAAAATCAAAAATATGACGTAATTGTTATTGATGGCAAACGGCGTTTTGAGTGTGCCGAGGCTGCTGTGCAAAAACTTGCCGATAACGGTATGATAATATTAGATGATAGCGACCGTATAAATACCAGCCAAGAATATAAAAATGCTGTTGCCGAGCTGAAAAAAGCAAATTTGTTGCAAGTAGATTTTTACGGTTTTTGCCCGATGAACGTATATACCAAAACAACATCAGTGTTTTTTAGACGCAGTTTTGACTTCAAATCTAAATTTGATGTTCAGCCGGTTAATGGCTATGGAAATTTGTGGTCATTAAGCCGAAAAGACCGTAAGGCTTTATTCAATAAGCTAAAATAAAAATTTTTGTTGCCTTATTTTTAAGTAGCGGATATATATTTTTTTTATGGATATGAGTTTTGAAAATTTGCGTAATAAAACGCTTTCTTCATTGCCGACAGGTTTTGATACCTTTTGGCTTAATAATGTTTTACAAAAATTTTCAGGCGATATTTTATATGTGGTAAGTAACGGGTTTGAACTTGAACAAACAGCAGAAATTTTAAAATATTTAAATCCGAATATAGAAATTTTAACCTTACCTGCGTGGGATACGGTTCCGTTTGACAGGGTTTCGCCAAATGTAAACATTTTATCAAAACGAATAGAAACACTTTCTAAACTTGCTCATAATCCGAATACAAAAAATTGTAGGGTAATTATCGTAAGTATCGGCTCGGCAATTCAGCGGCTACCTCTTAAAAAAGTTTTTCTTAATTCTGAAAAATACATTAAAATCGGCGATAAACTTAAGTTTGACGAATTTTTACATTATGTTGGCATAAACGGCTACACCAAAGTTGAACAAGTTATGGAACCGGCAGAATTTGCCATAAGAGGAGATATTATAGACATTTTTCCGACCGGTGCCGAAGAACCGATACGAATAGATTTGTTTGATGATGAAATAGAAAATATCCGCACATTTAATCCGCTTAATCAACGTTCAACCGGCGTGTGTCAAGAATATGCTTTTTTTGCCGCCAATGAAGTTGTTCTTGATGCCAATACAATCAAAAATTTTAGGCTTGCATATCGTGAAGCATTCGGAAACGACGGCACAAAAGATGAAATATATGAATCTGTTTCAATCGGAAAAAAATATATAGGTATGGAAAATTGGTTGCCGTTTTTTTATGATGAGCCGTTACCGACAATTTTTGATTATTTGCCGATGGCTCAAGTTGTTATCGGCCACAATGTTTTAGATGCCTTAAAATCTAAAAACGATTGCATTTTGGACT
>JBGVOY010000154.1:0-6123 GCA_045126755.1 Alphaproteobacteria bacterium
TCAATTATGATTTACAGTTATACCCTAACAAATGAACAGACAAAGCTTATGAAAGCAAAATCTGTCATAACGGCAAAAGATGTTCAGGCATTGGTTGATAATCATCCTCGCATAGTTGCCGGAAAAAATGTGATGATGCAAAAGTATGGCTACTTGGCTCCAAGAATGGTTCCAAATTTTAGGCTTGCTTGTGTGCGAATTAAAAATGAGTATGTCGCAGAATACAAAAATTCGGTACTTAAGAATCTTGAAAACAAATACGTTTTTATCGGGGTTCTGAAAGAACAAAGTTTGTTAAACGAGCTTACATTCGTGTGGCTGCCACTCTGGGACTTGTTTTATGTTGTTGACGACCAACCTTTTGAAATCATTGAACGCCCAAAATTGTTCTTAAACAAAAAAAAGGTTGTATACGACTTCTTTAGCACGATAAGTTACGATAGAGGAAAAGGATACTGTGAAGTTGATAACAAAAACTATCCTATCGTGCAGAGAAACTATCTGAAGCGTGAGTTTGCAATAAAACGTAATCGTATTGCAGCTGTAGCAGATTTGGTTAATACTCAATTTGATTGGGTAGGATTCAGAGTAAACGAATCGTTCACAAAATCCTATGAACCTATGTGGCTTTTACGAAATGAGCCTGAAAGATGCAGTTGTATAACAACTATTCGTATCAGACAAACAATCAGTGAAAACGATTTCTGATTTCGTAAAAAAGAGGGCTTCAGAGCTCTCTTTTTTATTTCCACATAACGTATAAAGAACAACTGTTATCATCAACGCATCCGACACATAAAGTATCGGTATCTTTTAATGTAATTTTTGATAAACATTTTTTAGTGCTGCCGTTACAAAAATTATCGCCATAAAATCTGTCGGTATACTCATTTGTTCCGACTTTACTTCTTAAGGTAACCAAATCATCCAAGTTTGCGGAATTTTCTTTTGCGGCAAAAACAATATTCCGGCAAACATCTGCCATATAATCGGCTTTAGTTCCAAAATAAAATCCAAGCCCTCCAAAATCTTGCCCATTAACTCTGTTCTGATAAGCATACATTCGTATGTTAAAATATTTATTATGTATATTCAATGAGTGGATATGGAACAAATGACCAAAGAAGCGGGACGTTTTATGGAGACGGTTATTGTTCTAAAAATAACAAATGCTTAAAAGATTTAACAATAGAAAAAATATATCAAGAATGCTCTCAGCATACTGGTAATACATCTTCAGGACATATTATGGTATTATGGAAATTGTAAAAACTGATAATCTAATTATTTGTAAACTCGGGCTATAGTTAAAAAATCGACAGACTTTGCGCCTGATTTTAATAATACTTTTGCGCATTCGTTTAAGGTTGAACCCGTTGTTTGAACATCATCTATTAAAACAACTCTTTTGTCTTTGATATTGTCGGGATGTTTTACGCTGAACGCATCTTTAATATTTTTTCTTCTGCCTGCTGAGGTAAACCTTACTTGAGGTTTAGTGGATTTATGCTTAACAAGCGATTTAACATCTACCGGAATCGATATTAAAGAGCTTAATTCTTTTGCCAATATCGCTGACTGATTATATCGTCTTGTTACCAATCTTTTATAGTGTAAAGGAACTGGTATTAAGACGTCTGCGCCTTCAGAAAATATGTCTGTTCCTGCTATTTTTAACCACTTGGCAAAAACTTTGGCATTTTCGGTTTTATCCATAAACTTAAATGCTAAAATCATCTTTTTTGAAATTGTTTCATATTTAATTGCCGCACGTGAATAACGAAAATATTTTTTAGTTTTCTTTAAGCAATCAGGACAGAGCATATTTTTGTTTGCGTTTGACATTCTTTCAAACGGCATTCCGCAACATTTACAATACGGAGCAGATATAAAGGTAATTTCATTAAAACATTCGCTGCAAACACCGTTTTCATCAGTCATTATTTTTCCGCAGTTTATACAACGCGGCGGAAGCAAAAAATTTAAGATGTCTTTTAGTATGCTCATTTTATTGTTTGTAACAGTTCATGTATATGGTCAATACTTTCGGCAACCATAATTCCGGCCTCTTTCATGGTATCTTTTTTGCTTTGTGCGGTAACTTTACCTCTTGTAATTATATCTCCTGCATATCCCATTTTATCTTCTAACGGAATTGTTGAACCTGCAACATAACCTATTATAGGCTTTTTATTTTTAAGCCCGGCATAATACTCTGCTCCTGCTTCTTCATACATTCCGCCCTGTTGACCTATCATCAATATTGCCTTGGTGTTGTCGTCTTCGTGAAATTTACGGATTATTTCTTTAAAATCGGTTCCGACAATCATATCATCGCCTAAACCTATAACGGTTGATTGCCCCATACCTGCCCGATTTGTTTCAAGAACTGCTTCATAAGTCAATGTTGATGAACGGGAAACAACACCTATATTACCTTTATGGTGTATATTTTCGGGAAAAATACCCAAGCAAGCTTCATCCGGAGTAATAATACCCGGTGTATTGGGCCCGATTAGAAAAGTTTTTGAACCTTTCAGCATCGCTTTAATTTCCATCATATCTTTTATAGGCACACCCGCAGCTATGGCAACAACCGTTTCTATCTCGGCTTCTATGGCTTCTCTTACAGCATTTTTTACAAAACGTGCGGGAACAAACATAACAGATGCCGTAGATTTAGTTTCTTTTACGGCATCTGTTACCGTATTAAACACATCCAGACCTAAATGCTTGGTTCCACCCTTTTGGGGCGTAACCCCTCCGACAATTTTTGTTCCGTAAGAAAGCATTTTTTGAGTATGAAAAGAGGCCTGCGTTCCGGTAATACCTTGCACAATTACTTTAGTATTTTTATCCAACAAAATAGACATCAGTTGCCCTCCTCCATCGCTTTTAAGAGTTTTGCAACCCCCTCTTCGACCGTATCAGCCATTAAAATAGGTAAATTGGAATTTTGTAAAATACTTTTTGCTTC
Source organism: Alphaproteobacteria bacterium (assembly GCA_045126755.1). GTDB lineage: Bacteria > Pseudomonadota > Alphaproteobacteria > RF32 > CAG-239 > JAFTYO01. The sequence goes on from JBGVOY010000154.1 coordinate 2,978, forward strand.
ATCTTTATTTGTTCCTTCAAAACGAACCACCAGCGGAACATTCAAACCGACCTCAGATGCAGCGGCAATAATCCCGTCTGCTACCAAATTACATCTTAAAAATCCGCCTAAAATATTTATTAAAATACCTTCTACCTTTGGATTGGTCATAATGATTTTAATACCGGCCGAAATTTTATCTTTATCAACTCCACCTTTAACATTTAAGAAGCAGTCCATTTTTTCGGAACCGTCAAACAGCATATCACGAATAGAAAGAGCTATTCCCTCGCCATTAACAATACAACCGATACTGCCATCATCAAATTCTCGATATTGAAACCCGTATTTTGATGCTTTCAAAACTCGGTCTTCATCCTCATAGTCGTCATGAAGCTGTGCTATATCTTTATGTCTATATAAAGCATTATCATCAAAAGATATTTTGGAATCAAGCGCAAAAAAGTTTCCTTTTGCATCAATACCTACCGGATTTATTTCTATCATGGTAGCATCTAAATCAATAAAAGCTTTGTAAATACCGTTTATAAAGTTTTTCAAATTTTTATAATATTCAGGCTCAATTTTTAGAAAGGCTATTATTTTTTTTATTTGCTCGGAACTTATTTTTTCGTTCAGATTTAAGTTTAAACGCAAAAACTTTTCCGGTTCGTTAATAACAACATCCACAATATTAGCCGTTTCATCAGCTACCAAAAGTGTAACACAAGGAACCATTCTATCTATTACCAGACCGGTATAAAATGTTTGTTTTACGCTCATATGTTCTTCAACATATATTTTGCTTACGGATTTGCCTTTTTCTCCTGTTTGTTTGGTAACAAGTGTTGCCCCTAACATTTTTTCAGCTTCTTCAAATATATCTTTACGACCGGTTATATACCTGATACCTCCGAGCTTTCCCGCACTTTTTTCTTTAAATTTGCCGGTTGCTCTTGCACCTGACTGAATCTGTGCTTTTAACATCCATGGACCTTTAGGTGAAACTTTTTGAGCAACTCTTTTTGCCTCGGCAGGAGTATAGGCAATACCGCCTTTAGGTATGTTGATACCATACTGATTTAAAATTTTTTTAGCCTGATACTCGTGTATATTCATATTAGTAACTTCATGTTTAAGCATTATCCGCATAGAACCGAATTTTATCTACCATAGACATCATTCCGTTTCTACGGCTCGGACTTAAGTGTTCTCCTAAACCCAGTTTAGCAAAAAAATCTTCTACTTCAATTTCTTTTATTTCTTTTGCAGATTTATTTGCATAAATTGCTAATATGACTGCAATTATACCTTTTACCATTATGGCATCGCTGTCTGCATAAAAATTTATTTTATCGCCGTTATAGACCGGAACCAGCCAAACTTGTGATTGACAACCGCTGACTTTAAAATCTTCGGTTTTGTATTTTTCTTCCAGCGGAGGAAGTTTTTCGCCCAGTTCAATCAAATACTGGTATTTTTCTTCCCAATCGTCCAGTTCCGAAAAATTTTCTATCAAGTTTTCTATATTTTCCATTTTTACCTCTAAAACATATCAAACATTGCTCTTGCTTCATCACTTAAACGCTCAAGAGTCCAAGCAGGTTCCCAAACAATTTTTACCTCAACTTGTCCGACACCTTCAAGTTTTGCTACCGCATCTGCTACTTCCTGAGGTAAAATACCGGCAACGGGACAAGTCGGAGCAGTTAATGTCATATCAATCAAAATATCGCCGTTTTCCTGCTGGTCTATTTTATAAATCAAACCCAAATCATAAACATTTATCATTATTTCCGGATCGGAAACAGTCTTTATGGCGGAAACAATATCAAACATTTGAGCCTTTGCAATATCTTTTTCCAAAGGCGTTCCGGCACAAGCTTTATAATCCGGCGCCAATGTTTCTTCCATCATCATTGCTTGCAGCAAAAGAGCTTCATTTTCATCTATTTCTTCTTCCATTTATTCCTCATTTAAATCTTAAAAAAATTTCGTTGCTTTGTTCACGGCTTTTATAAACGAATCTATATCTTCTTTTGTTGTATACAACCCAAACGATGCTCTTGCAACCGAATTATACCCCATACGTGTTACCAACGGTTCTGCGCAATGATGACCTATTCTGATACATACACCTTCTTTATTTAACACGTAAGCCAAGTCTTGCGGATGAATGTTTGCCACTTGAAAAGCAAAAACCCCGCCTTTATTTTCAGCCGTTCCTATATGTTTAAAATCTCTTATTTCGGCGGTTTTTTGTAAAAAATATTTTATCAAATCAGCTTCATGTTTTTTAATATTTTCAAGTCCTAACTTCTGCACATAATCAAGCGCAGTAGCCAAACCTATTGCCTGAACAAAAGCAGGTGTTCCGGCCTCAAAACGAGCCGGCGGAGGCGCAAATGTTGTTTTTTGATAAGTTACTTTTTCTACCATATCGCCGCCTGTTTGATACGGATACATTTTTTCTGCAATGTCCGATTTTGCATATAACACTCCGACACCTGTAGGACCATACAGCTTATGCGAGGAAAATGCCAAAAAATCGCAGTCAATATCTTTTACATCTATTTGTTCATGAACAGCAAACTGACAAGCATCTATCAGAACTTTTGCTCCCATATTATGTGCATAGGCGCTAATTTCTTTTATCGGCAAAATTGTTCCCAAAACATTTGACATTGCGGTAACGGCAACAAGTTTGGTTTTATCGGATATTGTTTTACAAAACTCTTCAAACAAAAAATTTCCGTCATCCGATATTTTTGCAATTTTCAGTTTACAACCTTTTTTCTCACATACTATTTGCCATGGAATCAAATTTGCGTGATGCTCGGCTTCTGTTACAACGATTTCATCATTTTTACTCAAATAATGTTCAGCCCAAGAACTTGCAACCATATTGATTGACTCGGTTGCGTTTCTGGTAAACACAATCTCATCGGCAGAAGAATTTATAAAATCGGCAACTGTTTTTCTGGCATTTTCATATTCAATCGTAATGCTTTCCGATAAGTCATACATCCCTCTGTGAACGTTTGCATACGTGTTTTGGTAAATATCGACAATCTTATCTATCACACACTGAGGTTTTTGTGCAGATGCTGCAGAATCCAAATAAACAATCGGCTTATTGTTTATTTGTTTCTCAAATATTTTGAAAT
>JBGVOY010000155.1:0-5677 GCA_045126755.1 Alphaproteobacteria bacterium
GCTATACTAAAGGAGCGGTTTATTGGCATTTTCGCAATAAACCGGATTTGGTTACGGCGCTTATAAACGAATATATTGAAAATCAGGTAAATTATGTTACGGCAAGGCTGCCGGAGATTAAGTCTGTTGAGGATATATTAACTTATTACGTTTATACATCCGAATTTATAAACAGCTCTGAAAACAATCGTAAATTAGCATTTTTTATGCGCTGTCAAATGGAATGGTCAGAGGCTTTGATTACAAAGGTAAAAATCGGAGTTGATACAAATAAGCAAAATATGCTTAATAAAATCAAAGAAGCATTGACATCTTTGCAAAAAAAAGGAGACATAGACGAAGATGTCAATATAGAGCGTTTAACATACACAATAACCTCTGTATGGAACGGAATTTTAGGAGATTATTTAATACATCTTTGTCCGTTTGATTTGAAGGTTATGATAAGAGAAAGTTTAGGTCTAATTTTTAACGGGTTAACTAAAGAAAGGGTTCAAAATGCAAGTAAGTAAACCTAGCAAAAGAATTATAATTAAAAACATTGTTATAGTTGTGGCACTTATATCATTGGGTTGGTATTTAAAAAGCAGAACAGTCGCTCAACATGCTGCCGGCAATATGGGAGCTCAAACTCCGTATGTTTTGGTTCAAGAAATAAAAGCCAAAGATACAACAAGAGTAAACAGTCAAATTGCGCACGTGGAAGCAATCAATTCTGTAAATTTGGTTGCTAAGGTAAACGGAACAATCAATGAAGTGTTGTTTGAAGAAGGCAGCTTTGTTAAAGAAGGCGATGTATTGTTTGTAATAAATCCGGATACTTATAAAGCAACCGTCGAATTAAGAGAAGCAGAATTAGATCGTGCCGAAGCCAGCTTAAAAGAAGCAGAAAAGAACTATAATCGTCAGGTAAAATTAAGTAAGCAAAATATTGCTTCAAAAGCAACTTTCGATTCGGCAGAAAGTGCATATTTACAGGCAAAAGCAGCAGTTAAAATGGCAAAAGCTTCTTTAACTTTGGCTCAAGACGATTTGGAAGACACACAAGTTACCGCGCCGATTTCGGGTTATATCGGAAAAGCCCTTGTAACAAAAGGTAACTATGTATTAAAATCCACGCAAACATTGGCCCGTATTGTTCAGGTTAGTCCTGTTCGTGTTACATTTTCTTTAACCGATAAAGAATTTTTGACATTAAAACAAAAATATGATCAAGGAAGAGAAAACAATTTAAAAGCTCGGGTTATTTTACCTGACGGAAGCATTTTAGATGAAGAATTTAAGGCTTTGTTTGTTGACAATGAAGTCAGCACTGATACCGCTACCATTTCTGTTTATACCGATTTAGGAAATAAAGAAGAAAAACTAATTCCGGGTAACTATGTGCAAATTGCGCTTTTAGATAATAAACCGAACTTAAATGTTATTATTCCTCAAGGCTCACTTGCACAAGATGAACACGGTTTTTATACATACGTTGTAAATGCTGACAATGTTGTTGAAGAACGCAGACTTGAATTGGGTGAAGTTATCGGTTCAAATCAAGTTGTTAAAAGTGGGTTAAAAGCCGGTGAAAAAGTTATTATTCAAGGCTTACAAAAGGTTCAAAACGGTATTGCCGTTAAAGCCGGTTTGGTTCAATCTGAAGAATAATATAAAGGGGATAAATTAAGATGTTCTCTAAAATATTTATTGAAAGACCTCGTTTTGCGATAGTAATTGCTATTGTAATGACGATTGCAGGTGCAATTTCCTTATTTTCATTACCTATTGCGTTGTATCCGCAGATAACTCCGCCGGAAATTAACATTTCTGCAAGTTACACCGGTGCAAGTGCAGAAGTTGTGGCAAACAGTATAGGTATTCCGATTGAACAAGAAGTTAACGGTGTTGAAGATATGATTTATATGTCATCATCTTCTTCAAACTCTGGTATGTATAATTTATCGGTGAGTTTTGAAGTCGGTACTGATCCGGATATGGCTCAAGTTAAAGTACAAAACCGTGTTCAACAGGCTATGAGCAAATTGCCGGCCGAAGTTCAACAAAACGGTATCAGAGTTAAGCGTCGTTCATCAGATATATTAGGATTCTTGAGCGTTCGTTCACCTAACGGAACACATGATACACAGTTTTTAAGTAACTATGTTGAAAATAATATTAAAAACAGTTTAAGCCGTGTATATGGTGTAGGAGATGTAAGTGTTCATGCTTCCCCTTTAAGTATGAGAGTTTGGCTTGATGCAAATAAAATTACAGCATTGAATATACCAATATCATCAGTTAGGTCAGCCATTGAAAGCCAAAACTATCAACCGTCATTAGGTTCAGTAGGTTCCATGCCGGGAGATGGCGGACAACAAATGGTTTATTCGTTACAAACCAAAGGACGCTTAAACGAAGTAAAAGATTTTGAAAATATTATTGTTCGTACCGAAGAAAACGGAGGATTAGTTCGTTTAAAAGATATTGCAAAAGTGGAAATCGGTTCTGAAAAATATATGTTCAAATCTATGGTAAACGGCATGCCTTCGGTTGCAATTTCTTTAAATACACTATCTGGAGCAAACGCAATTCAAGCGATGAAAGCTTTAAGAACAGAATTAAAACGTCTAGAGCAGTTTTACCCTGAAGACTTTGAGGTAGAAGTATTTTTTGATGCCACTGACTATATTGAGGCCTCAATTTATGAAGTTGTATTAACATTAGTATTAACTTTTGCATTGGTAGTTTTGGTTTGCTACATCTTTTTACAGGACTGGCGTTCAACACTTGTTCCGTCAATTGCAATTCCGGTATCATTATTTGCTACTTTTGCCGTAATGTTGGCTTTAGGATATAGCCTTAACATATTAACGTTGTTTGGTTTAGTTTTAGCAATCGGTTTAGTGGTAGATGATGCCATTGTGGTAGTTGAGCGTGTATTGGCCATTATGGAACAAGAAAAAATATCGCCTAAAGAAGCTGCTATTAAAACAATGGAGCAAGTATCAAGTGCGATTGTTGCAACAACACTGGTGTTGTTGGCAATTTTTGTGCCAATTGGTTTTATGGGAGGTATTACCGGTAAAATTTATCAACAATTTGCTATTTCAATTTCTTTTGCCGTGTTGTTCTCATCTGTTAACGCATTAACACTTTCTCCGGCATTGTGTGCTACAATTCTAAAACCATTAACTCCGGTTACCAAAGGTCCGTTATTATTGTTTAATAAAATTTTGGATAGATGTCGTAACAAATACTTGGCAATAGTAGGATATATTGCCAGAAAGGTTAGTGTAATTGCTCTAATTTTAGGTTTGTTATTTTTCTTTAACGGCTTGTTCTTAAAAATGAGTAGTACAACATTTTTACCTTCTGAAGATCAGGGTGTTATATTAGCTAACATTCAACTTCCTGAAGGGGCATCGCAGCCGAGAACATTAAATGTTATTAAAGAGATTATTCCATTGATTAAAGAGGAAAAAGGTGTTAGCTCGGTTATGAATATTGTTGGATTCAGTATGCTTTCCGGACAAGGCGAAAATGTTGGTATGGGAGTTGTTCAATTAAAGCCATGGGATGAAAGAACTGAAGATGAACAATATTCTACAAATATCTTAAATCGCTTAAAAGCAAAGTTTGCACAAATTCCTAATGCCAATATTAACTTGTTTGAGTTTCCTGCAATTCCCGGACTTGGTTCAACCGGTGGTATGGACTTTAGATTACAATCTTTAAACAATACCGATTCTAAAAAACTTGAAGCTGTATTGAAAGGTTTTATAGCAAAAGTAAATCAGTTGCCTGAAATTATGTATGCCTTTTCAACCTATACAGCAGAAACGCCTCATGCCTATATTGAAATAAACAAAGAAAAAGCCGAGGTTATGAAAGTTCCGGTAAGTAACATTTATTCTGTTTTGCAAAACTATTTGGGAGCAGGATATGTAAACGATATTAACATCGGAACTCAAGTTAACAAAGTTATGATTCAAGCTGATTGGGAACATCGTAAAGATATAGACAGTATTAAAAAACTTTATGTAAAAAGTTCTAATGATACAATGGTTCCATTGGGCAGTTTGGTAGATATTAAAATTGTTCAAGCCCCAAGAAGTTATGACCGTTACAACCAATATCCGAGTGCTTCTATTACGGCAATGGCAACTCCGGGTGTAAGTAGCGGACAAGCGATGGCTGCAATGGAAAAACTTGCTCAAGAAGCACTACCTGATGGTTATAGTTACGATTGGTCAACCATGAGTTTCCAAGAAAAGAAAGCAAGCGGACAAGTAGGTTTGTTAATTTTCTTGGCAGTATTGTTCGGCTATTTGTTCCTTGTCGCTCAATACGAAAGCTGGATGTTACCTGTATCGGTTTTAACATCTGTAACGGTGGCTATGTTAGGGGCTTTCGCTGGTATGTTTATTTGCGGTATGTCTTTAAGTATTTATGCCCAATTAGGTTTAATTTTGCTTGTCGGGTTGGCAAGTAAAAACGCAATCTTAATTGTTGAGTTTGCCAGAGACGAAAGGGCAAACGGTGCAAGTATAGAAAAAGCTGCATTGGTAGGAACAAAAGAACGTTTCAGAGCTGTTCTGATGACTGCCTTTACCTTTATTTTAGGTGTGTATCCGCTTATTGTTGCAACAGGCGCCGGCGCAGGTAGCCGTGTTGCAATCGGTGTTCCGGTGTTTTACGGAATGTTAATCGGTACTGCCGGCGGTTTGGTTGTAATTCCGCTCTTATATGTGTTGGTTCAGACCAAAACCGAGAGGTTCAGCAAAAAATAATTGCTGTATGATGCAAACAAAAAACGAAAATCAAATGATTTTCGTTTTTTTTGTTTTACCTTCATAATTGCCGAATATAAAAATGTTAATGATTTAGTTTTTTTTTGTTTTATAATAAATCAATGAGGTATTAAGATGAAAATAAATCAAATCGGCAGAAGTATGGTAGAAATGCTTGGAGTGTTGGCAATTATCGGCATTTTGTCGGTAGGTGCTATTGCCGGTTATTCTAAAGCGATGCTGAAAAAATAAATTAAATAAGTATACCACAGATTAAAAAAACTGTCATTAAACCATCAAAGAGGTGACGCAACTATATGTGATGAAAAGAAATGCATATATAAATTCAGAGAACTCACGATTGAAAAAATCAATGAATTTTGTGATATAATTCTTAAAGCACAAAATGCTGATGCCATTATGTATTTTTAAGAAAGTTCATCTATAATTTTACGAGCTATTTCTTCATACGACTTTGTATGTTCGCTATCCGGTTTTGCCATTACGACAGGTGTTCCGTTATCGGCATTTTCTCTGATGTCAAAATGAAGAGGAATTTCCCCTAGAAATGTTTCACCCATATCAAAAGCAATTTTTTTTGCACCGTCGCAACCGAAAATATTGGCTCTATGACCACAATTTTCACACAAATAATAGCTCATATTTTCAATAATTCCTAAAATCTTAACACCGATTTTTTTGAACATATTAACACCTTTTATAGCATCAATAAGAGCAATATCTTGTGGGGTTGAAACAATTACTATACCGTCAAAGTTAATACGCTGAGATAATGTAATTTGAATATCGCCTGTTCCCGGAGGCATATCAATAAACATATAATCAATATCTTTCCATATAACCTCTGTCCAGAATTGCTTAACTGTTCCAGCGATTATAGG
>JBGVOY010000156.1:0-6107 GCA_045126755.1 Alphaproteobacteria bacterium
TGTCTTTAGAAGACTTAAATTTAAAATTTGCTACCGATAAAGACAGCGTAAAAATATCAGATTTAAGCATTAAAAACTTTAATAATGCACAAATAAACTTAAGCGGTGAAATTAAAAATATAGGCAACCAACCGAATTTCAAAAACGTAAAATATACGCTTAAAACCGATAAACTTAATTCTTTTATGGATAAAATCGGAATAGATTTTAATGACAGCAAGCTGATTTCATCTGCCAAAAACATCAAAGCAAAAGGTATTTTTACGGGAAATCTGAAAAACATAAATATAAAATCCGTAACCTCGTTGGATAAGCTGAATACAAGCTATTCGGGACGCATATATAACGGAGAAAACGGCCTGTCATTTTTAGGAAAGCTTGAGTTTAAAACACCTGACTTTGTAGATTTTATCAACAAAATAGGTTTAGAATATAATCCTCAATATATGTCAGCAAATTTGTTCACATTCAAGGCAGATATATCATCTGATGCAAAAAGCTTTAATGCGAAAAACATCGATTCATTTATAGGCTCAAATAATTTTAACGGCGACTTCTCGGTAGTTAAAGCCGAAACTCCGCAAATTACCGCAAACATTACATCAAACAAAATAGAGCTTGACCGTTTTATACCTGTAAAACAACAAAAAAATAAAACAAACAAAAAAATAATGGATACGGATAATGTTATAAACTTTATAGAAAAACCTAATTGGAGTAATTCTCTGATTGATTATTCGGTCTTTAACGGCTACGAATTAACCGGTAATTTTGCGACCGAAAATCTTAACATTGTAACAACAACCATATCTGATGCCAAAGCAAACATAAACATAAAACAAGGAAATATATCCGTTAGCGAGTTTACCGGTTCGTATAACAATATTTTATTTACTTCCAACTTTGATATCAACACGACTAAAACACCTACCATAAAAGCAAAGGTAACGGTTCCCGAATTCGGATTAAATAAATTAGGTGGTAAAAAATACGAATTTACAGGAGGTGTTACAACCATAGATACCGAATTTAGTGCTAACGCATCATCTGAACTTGAATTTATAAAAACACTGACCGGTAAATTTTCTTTTAGTATCAATGATACCATTTTTAACGGATGGGATATAAGCACCATTGAGTCTGATTTAACATATCGCTCGGATTCTGAAGGGTTGTTTGAAATGTTAAACAAAAATTTAACTAACGGTCAAACAAACTTTTACTCAGTTAAAACCGAATTTGATATTAAAAACGGTATTGCCGAATTTGTTAATTCCGAAATGCTCGCAAATGGTGCAAAAATATCAATATCCGGAAGTGCCGATTTACAAAACTGGGAAACAAACAGTTCGTTTATATTAACATTAGAACAACTGACCGATAAAATTCCGCCTATTGAATACGGATGGAACGGCAGAATAAACAATCCGAATTTAACAATATCCAGTTATGCGCTTAAAGAAAAATATGACAGCTACTGGGCTAAAATTCACCAAGAACAAGAACAGGCTGAACAAAGTCGTATCGACGCATTAAATCAACGTATGTCCGAAACACAAGAAAATGTGCAAAACATTATGGATACGCTTAATGAGGATATTTTCCCCAGATTAGAAAAATATCCGCCCATGAGCAGCAACATTACAACAAAAACAAAATATGACAGCTCAAAAACCATTGCCGATGATATACAAAATCAGCTTGTAGAAATGCAAAATCGTGTCAATGAAGAGTTTACCGATGAAGATATAACTCAAATGAATGTAAACTTAGAAGTTTTTGAGCCTCAACTGGCTGATATGCTGAGAGAACTTGATGAAACCTACATAATTGACCTTAAAAACTTATCAAATAATGTGTATGAAACCACTAAAAATGTTTATGACTATTCTCTTAAAAAAGGCATAAATTATGAAAACACTCTAAATGCTTATGCAAATCGTTTGATTGAAATAAAATCGCTTGTAATTCTTGATAATGAGCCCAATATTGCCGACCTTAAAAATAATGTGGAAACATCATTACGTGCTATTGGAGATTTTCATAACAAAGCTTTAGAAATAAACAATCTGATAGCGGGTTTAAATGATATAAACGATTTAGAATCGCAGTATCAAATTATACAAGAAGTTTCAAATAAATCTCAAAATGAAATGGAACAATTAAACACCCATATCAAAGATTTGTTTACTGCCACCAAAAATCTTGTTGCTCAAGAAGATGAACTTGCAATCAGGAGAATGGAGGCAATTAAAGCCGCGCAAGAAAGCATTTACCAAGAACAACAAAAAATTGAAGAAGAAAATAAACCTAAATCTAAAATTATAATTATTGAAGAAGGACAAACTCCTGATGATGTAGCTTTAATTAAACCTATGAAGATACAAGAACCTGAAATAATTGAAGAGCAAAAACCGGTAAAAGAAAATATCAATGAAAATAATTCTCAACCCGTTATTCCTACCATAAAGGTTGAAAATCCGTTTGCCAATGCAGAACCGCAACCGATTGTTGAAGAAACACCAATGATTGAAGCGGTTACACTTCCTGAAGCAATTACCGTAAAAGCTCCCGTCATTAAAGAAGAACCGGTTATACAAAAAACTCCTTTTATTGCGGCAGAACCCAAGATTGAAGAAGAACAAGTTATTGAAAAACCTGTAGCAGAAAAAAAGGTCATTGTTAAAGAAGAACCTGTTAAACAAGAGCCTATTTTAAAACCGGTCGCCACATCGGCTTATCGCTCAAAAATAACCCCGAGCGGTATAATAGTTAAACCGGCTAAATCTAAAAAATCACAAAACAGCACTGCCGTAAACACTGAAAACGAACCGCTGTTAAAACCGTTGCGCAAAAGCAATATTTCATCCAGCGGAACAATTATAAAAAGAAAATAAACCCACCCCCTTTAGAAACAAACTAAAGGGGATTTTTTTTATAACTTAAAATACCAATAAAGAGTCATACCCAAATGGACTGTGCTGTTAGTATATAATCCGTTTTTGTTTATATATCCTTCATCTGCCATAGATGTTTTTCTTTTATTGTTGAACGAAATATTCCTGATATAAAATAAATACTATGCAAAAATAAAATCTATATATTGTAACTCATCTGTTGTTCTGGTGCACACAAATTCTATTTTTTCAAGTGACAGAGGTAATTTCATCCGTGTGCAGCCGGAAGTAAAACTTTCATGATTTTTAAGAATAAGAGTTTTTTGCCATAATTAAAACTAATTGCAACAATTTAGTAATAATTATTGATTGAATTAGCCTATAATTTAGATTGTTTATTTTAAATTATCTGTCATTATGTGGGCGAAAAAAACTAATTTATGGAGAAAAACAATTATGGCTCAGACAGATGTTAAAGTTGTAGATGATGCAGCTGAACAAAAATACATTGATGAACTTGTTGCAAAAGTAAGTAAAGCACAGAAAAAATTTGCTGAATATTCTCAAGAACAGGTAGATTACATTTTCCGTCGTGTTGCTTTGAAAATGAGTTCTTTAAGAATCCCTCTTGCTAAAATGGCAGTTGAAGAAACCGGCATGGGTGTTGTTGAAGACAAGGTTATTAAAAACCATTTCGCTTCCGAATATATCTATAATAAATTCAAAAATACAAAAACTTGCGGTATATTGGAAGAAGACAAAGATAACGGTATGATTAAAATGGCAGAACCGATTGGTGTTGTTGCCGGCGTTATCCCAACAACAAACCCAACTTCTACCGCAATCTTTAAAACCTTAATTGCATTAAAAACCAGAAACGGTATTATCTTTTCACCACACCCGAGAGCAAAAAAATGCACTGTAGAAGCAGCTCGCATTATGCTTGAAGAAGCAGTTTTAGCAGGTGCTCCTGAAGATATTATCGGTTGGATTGATGAACCTAGCATTTTAAGAACACAGAAATTAATGCAACACCCTCAAGTTGACATTATTTTAGCAACCGGTGGTCCGGGTATGGTTAAATCTGCATACTCTTCTGGTAAACCTGCTTTAGGTGTTGGTGCCGGTAACACTCCTGCCGTTATTGATGAAACAGCAGATATTCAAATGGCAGTAAGCTCAATTTTAATGTCTAAAACATTTGACAGTGGTATGATTTGTGCTTCTGAACAATCTGTAATTTCAGTCAAAGAAATTTATGACACAGTTAAAGCTGAATTTTTAAAACGTGGTGCATACATCTTATCTGCTGCCGAAAAAGAAAAACTCGGCAAAGTAATTATGATTGATGGCAAATTAAACGCTGCAATCGTTGGTCAAAAAGCATATAAAATTGCTGAAATGGCCGGCATTAAAGTTGCTCCTGAAACAAAAGTTCTTATCGGTGAAGTTTCTAAAGTTGGTCATGATGAACCATTCTCTGCAGAAAAATTATCTCCTGTTTTAGCTATGTATAAAGCAGATAACTATGAAGCAGCAGCAAAACTTGCTAAAGATTTGGTTACCTTCGGTGGTAACGGTCACACTTCCGTATTATACACAGATCAAAACAATGATGAACGTGTTAAACACTATGGTCACTTGTTACACACAGGTCGTGTATTAATTAACTGCCCTGCATCACAAGGTGCTATCGGTGACGTTTATAACTTTAGACTTGAACCATCATTAACATTAGGTTGTGGTTCTTGGGGCGGAAACTCTGTAAGTGAAAATGTGGGAGTAAAACATCTTATGAATATTAAATCTGTTGCAAAAAGAGAAGAAAATATGTTGTGGTTCAAAGTACCACCGAAAATTTATTTCAAACCGGGTTGCTTAGGTCTTGCATTAAAAGAATTAGCAGGCAAGAAAAGAGCATTTATCATTACAGATAAACCATTATTTGATTTAGGCTACACAGCAAAAATTACTGATATTTTAGCACCTCTTGGTATTCAATATCAAATTTTCTCTGATGTTCGTCCTGATCCTGATTTAACAACAATCAACAAAGCTAAAGCTATGATTGACAGTTTCCAACCTGACGTAATTATTGCATTAGGTGGTGGTTCTCCGATTGACGCTTCTAAAATTTTGTGGATTATGTATGAACATCCTGAACTCAAGTTTGAAGACTTGGCAATGCGCTTTATGGATATCAGAAAACGTATTTTTGAGTTCCCTTCACTTGGAAACAAAGCAGAACTCGTTGCCATTCCGACAACATCTGGTACCGGTTCGGAAGTTACTCCGTTCTCTATTATCACAGACGATTCAACAGGCATCAAATATGCTATTGCTGACTACGTATTAACACCTTCTATGGCTATTGTTGATGCAGATTTAGTTTTGACAATGCCTAAAGGTTTGTGCGCAGCATCAGGTATTGACGTATTTACACACGCCATTGAATCTTATGTATCTTCAATGGCAACAGAATACACAAGAGGATTGTCTTTAGAATCTGCTAATTTGGTTATGAAACACTTACCGGAATCTTACAGCACAGCTAATGCTAATGCTCGTCAAAGAATGCACCACGCTGCAACTATTGCCGGTATGGCATTTGCTAATGCTTTCTTGGGTGTTTGTCACTCTATGGCTCACAAATTAGGTGCTGCATTCCACATTCCTCACGGTGTTGCTAACGCTCTCTTGATTTCTCAAGTAATTCGTTACAACGCTACAGATTGTCCTGCTAAACAAGCTGTATTCCCTCAATATCGTTATCCTAACGCAAAAGCTGCCTATGCTGCATTTGCTGAAGGATTAGGTATTAAAGGTAAAACAGATGATGAGAAAGTTGACAACTTAATCAAAGCTGTTGAGGACCTCAAAAAAGCAGTTAATATTCCTGCATCTATCAAAGAATGGGGTGTTTCTAAAGAAGACTTCGCAAAAGCTATGGAAGAACTTCCTACCCTTGCATTTGACGACCAATGCACAGGTTCTAACCCTCGTTATCCTTTAATTGAGGAAATTGAAAAACTTTATTGGTATGCTTATGAAGGAAATTATAACTTCAATATTTAGCTTTTAATGCTACAAGCTGCTTCTTAAAAAAAGTTGCTTGTATACCCCCTCACAAACTTTTGTGAGGGGGTTTTAATTTATGCTTTGTCATCTGGCATATTCTTTTACAATAGAGAGCAAACCTTCAAGACCATT
>JBGVOY010000157.1:0-2196 GCA_045126755.1 Alphaproteobacteria bacterium
TCATTTTTTTAACTCCTTTTCATTAAAAGCCAAAGGCAATAACTCCGAAATCAAGAATGTTTTTTTAATTCCCGACAAATCGGCTAAGTGAACTTTTGTATTTTTATCGGAAAATTCAAAAATTCGTTGTAAACAAGCACCGCATGGGGTGATAAGGTTTTCCGATTCGGCCACTACAACAATATCTTTAATTAAACTGTCTCCGGATGCAATCATTGAAGCTATAGCACCGGTTTCTGCGCAAGTTCCGTTAGGATAAGATACATTTTCGACATTACATCCGGCATATTTATTATTACCAGATGAAAGAATAGCCGCTCCAACCTTAAAACCTGAATACGGAGCATAAGCATTTGCTCTGGTTTTCAGCGCTAAATTAAAAATTGAAACTAATTCTGACATTTTTTTTATCTCCTTAATCAAAAATTAGTTGATTTATGTTATTTATACTATACAGTGTTGTTATATTTGGCAAAGACTTTTTGCGTTTATTACAGGAGATTTAAACGTGTTTAAGAAAATATTTATCACCTTAGTTGTTTTAGCCGTATTGGTATTCGGCGGATTATCCGTTTATGTATCAACAATAGATTGGAATTTGCATAAAAATAAAATAGCAAAACAATTCGAAGAAATCTCCGGTAAAAAAATAGTATTTGAAGGACCGGTATCGTTGTCTTTCTTCCCATCACCGTATTTATCTGCAAAAAACATTAAAATTTTCAACCAAACAGGTGAAAATACCGCACAGCCTTTAGCCGTTATTCAAGAAATGGTAACTGATATCGGGCTTGTTCCGTTACTTAAAGGTAATTTTGTTATTGATAATATGACGTTGCTTAATGCCAATATTTTGATTGAATTTTTGCCAAACGGAAAACTTAACTGGTATTCTGAAATAACAGATAGCCAACGCAATAAAATAGACAATGTCGAAGTTGCCTTAAACAGCGTATTGCTTAAAGATGCTACCGCACAAATTATAAACGATGGCTTAGGGATAAACACCGAATTAACAAATCTTAATGCCGAAGTAATGGCAGAAAGCTTAGTAGGTCCCTATCGCATAGACGGTAATTTTGTAAAAGATAACAATCCGGCAGGTTTTGCTCTTAATCTGGGCACATTAAATGAGAACTTTGCAACTTCGGTCAATTTAGTTCTTACTCACCCTAACTCTGACAGTTACGCTCGTTTTGACGGTTCCATGCTTTCAAGTAATAAAGAATTTAAAGGTAATTTGGTTATCGATTCCAAAAAGCCCTCAAACTTTATAAATGACCTAACTAATCAGGTTATCGTGCCGGCTGAATATAATTATCCTTTAGCCTGCACTATTGAACTCATAACCAACGACCAACAGATTGATTTATCAAGCTTTATCATAAAATACGGTGAAAAAACCGCAGGTGCGGGCAATATACTCATTCCGCTTGCAGCAAACTCCGATGAAGAAAAAAGAAAAATTGAAGCGGCATTTGAAATGACCGATGTTGATTTAGTTCCGATAATCGGTGTTTTGAAGCAACATTTGAAAAAATATGACAACAAAAAAACCGCTTATGCCCCATACTTTGATTTTGACTTAATTGCTGACATCACATCGGTTCAGGCATATTATAATGATAAAATAATACGAAATGCTGCCTTAAGCATTAACCTTATAAATGACGTAATCAGTATAAAAGAATTATCAGGTTTGCTTCCCGGCGATACCGAAATGACTGTAAACGGTGATATCTTTGAAAGTGAAAAAGTATTATCTTATGCTTTTAACATAAAAACACAAAGTCAGGATTTTTACAAATTTATGGAAATGTTTAACATCCAACCCAAGACGTATGCTCAGGCAACATATCGTAATGCAACTGCAGAGTTAGGTGTTTCCGGAAATCTAAATCAAATAAAAATTGCTCCATTTAAATTCCAAATGGATAAAACCACATCTGAAGGAATAATCGGGCTAGTAAGAAACGACCGAAATAATCTGTTTATATCATTAAATACCGACAGTATCAATTTTGACAACTACCTGCCTAAACTTAGTCCTGAGGAACAAAAACTTCCGTTGACCGAAAAAATCAAGTTAGAGTTAAACAAGCTAAAGTTTCTTAACAATTACGACATTACTGTTGAATCAAAACTGGCGCTCGGTATATATGAAGGAATGTCTTTAGAAGACTTAAATTTAACATT
>JBGVOY010000158.1:0-5082 GCA_045126755.1 Alphaproteobacteria bacterium
AAAGCGTAATAAACAACTTCAAACAACTCTACGACAAAGGTTTGGTATATGAAGACTACCGAGTTTTACCATATTCATGGGCTGCTGAAACTCCGCTTTCAAACTTTGAAGTTAACCAAGGATACCAAGATAAAACCGATAATGCTATCACGGTTATGTTTACGCTTGAAAACGGTATGAAAATTTTGGTTTGGACAACAACCCCATGGACACTTCCTTCAAACTTAATGCTTGCTGTCGGCAAAGATATTGAATATGCCGTTATGGAAGAAAATGGTCAAAAATATGTTCTTGCAAGCGCCCTGCTCGGCCGCTATAAAAAACAACTTGAAAATGCCACACAAGTCGGAACATTAAAAGGAACTGATTTAATCGGTATGAGTTATGAACCGATGTTTAAATATTTTGAGCATTTAAAACAAGATGGTGCTTTTAAGGTATTAAGCGGTGAGTTCGTTTCTACCGAAGACGGAACAGGTGTTGTTCATATTGCCCCCGGTTTCGGTCAAGACGACTTTGATGCTTGCCGCGCATACGATGAACACTTTCCTGTTATTTGCCCTGTTGACGAAGCAGGTAAATTTACATCTGAAGTTTCAGACTACGAAGGAATGCAAGTTTTTGAAACTAACGAACCGATTATGCAATGGCTAAAATCAAACGGCTTACTTGTTAAAAAAGAACAATATACTCACTCATATCCTTTCTGTTGGAGAACAGATACTCCGCTCATTTACAAAGCTATGTCTTCTTGGTTTGTTAAAGTAACAGATTTTAGAGATGAAATGGTTGCAAACAATCAGCAAATTAACTGGGTTCCGGATCATATCAAAGACGGACGTTTTGGTAAATGGTTAGAGGGTGCAAGAGATTGGTCTATTTCAAGAAACAGATTTTGGGGAACACCGATTCCGGTATGGAAATCTGATAATCCGAAATTCCCGAGAGTTGATGTTTTCGGTTCGGTAGAAGAAATAAAAGCAAAAACAGGCTTTGATGTAACTAATTTACACAAACCGTATATTGACGATGTTGTTTACAAAAACCCTGATGACCCATCCGGTCAAACAATGATGCGTCGTGTCAGCGATGTGTTTGACTGTTGGTTTGAATCAGGTTCTATGCCTTATGCTCAAGTGCATTATCCGTTTAACAATAAAGAATGGTTTGAAAATCATTTCCCTGCCGATTTTATTGTTGAAGCAATAGACCAAACAAGAGGATGGTTTTATACATTGACGGTTCTTTCTACCGCTCTTCATAACAAACCGGCATTTAAGAACTGTATCTGCACAGGTCTTTTGATGGCTGAAGGCGGTCAAAAACTTTCTAAACGTCTTAAAAACTATCCGGACCCGAATGAAGTGTTAGAAAATATCGGTTCAGAATCTTTGCGCTGGTTCTTGGTTTCTTCGCCTGTATTAAAGGGCGGAAATTTGGCTGTCGACAAAGAGGGTAAGGAAATTGCAAAAGCATCTCGCTCTGCCCTAATTCCGTTGTGGAATGCGTTTTACTTCTTTACACTGTATGCCAATGCGGAAGAATATGAAGCAAAAGAAATTTCATCTTCAAGCGAAGCTATTGATAACTACATTTTATCAAAACTTAAACATTTGCGAAATGTTGTTAAGAATGGTCTTGAAACATACGATGTTTCAATGGCAACAAACGAAGCTACTTCGTTTATGGAAGTGTTAAATAACTGGTATATTCGCCGCACACGTGAACGTTTCTGGGAAGGCGATGAAAAAGCATTTGATACACTATATACAGTCTTGCTGAATTTGAGCAAAATTTTAGCTCCTTTAATGCCTTTTGTTGCAGAATATATTTTCAAAACATTAACCGGTGAAGAATCTGTTCATTTGACTGATTACCCTGCCCTTGAAAATGTTGTAATGGATGAAAAACTTGTTCAGGAAATGGATTTCTTGCAAGAACTTTGTTCTGCAGGTAAGTTTATTCGTGAAGAGAAAAACTTAAGAAACCGCTTACCGTTAGCAAGTTTGACTTTAGTTGGCGCCGATTTGTCTGCCGCATATCAAGAAATTGTTAAAGATGAGCTTAATGTCAAAGAAGTTAAATTTGACAACAACTTAAGTGCCTACGCCGATAAAAAACTTTATCTTTATACTCCGCTTTTAGGAAAAGCTCTTGGTAAAGATATGGGACCTGTTATGGCTGCATATAAGCAAGGCAGTTGGAGCCTAAACACCGACGGAACATTAAGTATTGCCGGTAAAACTCTAAGCACAGATTTATTTGAAGTCCGCCTTGATATGAAAGAAGGCGTTGCCGGTCGCTCATTTGCGCAAAACAAAGCTCTTGTAAGTTTAGACACTAATGTTACCGATGAACTCAAACGCGAAGGTTTAGCTCGTGACTTTGTCCGTATGGTTCAAACACTTCGCAAAGACAAAGACTTCAACATTTCTGACAGAATTGAGTTAAGTTGGAACACTGATGATACGGAACTTGCCCAAGCATTAAATGAAAATCAAAAATATATTGCCGAACAAGTTTTAGCTGTTAAAGTAAACACAAATTGTGTTTCAGGCACAAAAGAAAATATTGACGGCAAAGAAATTTTATTTGACGCAAAAGTTGCTTAAAATCAACCAGTTATCGAAAAACGGCTTATTTTTCACAAATAAGTCGTTTTTTTGCGAAAAATAACTAGACAAAACAAAAAAAATGTGTTAGCATACAATTATTATAATTACAGGAGAAGTGCTATGACAAGTCAGATTGATAAGTGGAATGCTCGTAAGAAAAAAACTGAAGCAATGGCTGACGATAGGAAAAAACGCAAAGAAGAACAAGATAACAAAGAACCTAAAGAGCCCAAAGAACAAAAAACTGAACCCAAACCGGCACCAAAACCTAATAGACGCAATAAAAAAAGGAGTAAAGAAATGGCTGATACAACAGATTGGAACGAACAATTAAAAAATGATGATACATATAAGTTAGCACAAAAGCTCGGTATTGATTTGTCATCATTTACCGCTGACTCCGAAGATTCAAAAAAAGCTCAATTAGAAGAAATTAAAAAGAAAATCAAAGAAACTGAAAACTTCCCTGATGGTGTAACCCCAACCCCTGAAGAGAAAAAACTTTTTGATGATATTAAAAATGAAGGAAACGGACAACCTGAAAAACAAGAAAGAAAGTCTTTAGAGGTTAACGGAGAAGAAAAGCCTTCTGAAGAAACTGATTGGATAAAACAAAAAAGAGAGTTATACGAAAAGTTTGCTTATGAGCAAAATTTAACTTTAAAGAATGATCCGGAAAAAGACTTAGCCGAAAAATCTTTTACATTTTCTCTTGAAAAAGATGGCAAAAATTTAGGTGAAATAAAATATACCGCCCCTACAGCAGTTCAAATTAGTAAAGACTCTGAGCTTCCTATGTATCAAGGCATAGTTAAAGATGCTTTAGAAAACAATTTAAGCATTACATTCGGCCAATCATTGGATGATAAACAAAAAGCTATGCTTTTAGCCGCTGTTATAATGAGCGAGAAAAAGACTTATGCAAACGGCGACAGAATTGAACTCAAAAACGCGCCTAAAATTGATGTAAATGCAGAATATTTCAAAACTTTACCTCAAGATGTTCAAACAGTCTTAAAAGACCATAGTGAAAAACAAAAACAACAAGAGGCGGCGAGCCAAAAAATAAAAGCATTACGGGATAAAATCAGAGCTAAAGCTCAAGCTAATGGCAAAAAGTCCACAAATGAAATGTCTACTGAAGAATACAGAGCCGCCATGCTTGACGGAATGACTGATGATCAGAAAAAAGCCAGAACTGATAAACTAGCAGAACGAGATAAAATTATGGCTGCTCGCTTAGGTATTACTCCGGAATACAAAACTACCGGCAAAGACGGAAAAGAGGTTACCATAAAAATGGATGAAGACTTACAAAAAAAATACACTACCGGAGATAAATATTTCCAAGATCGCTTCAAAGAGCTCCAAGATAAGTATGGAGGAAGATAATTATGGCAGATATTGCAGACGATTTTTTAACATTTTTGAAAGCTTACTTTCCGGAAGATTACGGAAAGGTTTCTCGTGATAATGTTTCTGATAGTGTCATCGTATCAGTGATGAGTAGACACAAAGACAGATTTAATAACTGGCTTAAAGTTCCTCAAACCATCAGAGATGAATATTTCGGACGTGTTCCTGATGATATATTAAGAGCAGCACAGACTGACAATAACCTTACGGTTGATGAGTGTCGTGATATTGAAGATAAAAGAACTTATAATACTCCTAGCTACATATCCGATAAATTAGGAGACGGAATAGTTTTATCAGATAATGAGAAAAAAACGATTCTGAATAATGCTAAAAATATTATGATGAAAGGATATGCATTTGAAACCGCTGTCCGTCTTGGCAAAAATGCTGTATTTCGTTCACGCTTGGAAGAATTAGAAAAGCAAGGTGAAATTACTCACGAACGACACATGCAAATAAGGCAAGATAGCCGTAAAGATGATAAAAAATCAATCAAAGCTGATTGGGCAAATAATCAACCTGAAAAACTCCTTATTAACATAATTAAAAAGATTGATGCAGGTAAAATAAGTGCTGTTGAAGCAATTCCTCAGGCGTTTGAGCTTTATAAAGCCATTAAAGAAAAAGGCCGCGAGGCTGAATTGGAAGAATTGTTACGACAACCTGTCAGCAGATACAATAAATGGAATAACACTACTCGAGAAATTTTTGAAGGAATTCGCCAATCACAAGCATCGGAAAGTCTGACACGCACTGCAAAATATCTTGATGACAAAAGAGCAATCACAAACGACTGGGCTGAAAATCAACCTGAAAAACTAATTGTCAATATCGCAAAAAAACTTTCCTTGGGAAAAATAAATAAGGAAGACGCTAAATATAAAATCAATAACTTAATGCTTAAAATTAAAGAAAAAGGCAGAGAATCAGAGTTAGAAGCATATTTACAATCTCCGGTATCGAAATATTCCAAATGGAATGAAGAAACGCGAGTATTGCTTAGCGAAATTATGCAATCGCATGATGTTGGTGTTGTAGCTCAAAGTTT
>JBGVOY010000159.1:0-5641 GCA_045126755.1 Alphaproteobacteria bacterium
ACACACCCAAAACTATTCACAATTTATTTACTAGCTAGCATAACACAAATGCTTTGGCAAGTGTTTTTTTTATCTTTTTATAAGTTTTTTTTGTTATTTATAAAAAGTTAATAATTATCAGGTTATAATAACTTGAAATGAAAGGATAAAGCATTGCAGGATATTCATTGTAATTTTAAAATAGATTATAGCCAAATTAAAGTTCTTGACGGTAATAAAACAGCAGACCTTAAATATCCGGTAATTGTTTCTGTGCCACATGCAGGAACTCTTTTTCCGTATGAGTTTTTGAACTTTACTTCTCGAACAATTGAAGAATTGCGCTCAAATGAAGATTTGTTTGTCGATTTACTGGTTGAGCCTCTAAAAAATGAAGGTATCGGCGTTGTTTCTATGAATATAGGAAGGGCTTTTATCGATGTTAACCGAGATAAAATAGAATTAGATGCCAAAATGTTTTATAATTACCCGAAAGATAAATTGATAATCGAAAATCATCGTTGTCGTTTCGGCTTGGGTTTAATTCATCGTATTGATGCAAATAACAATCCTATTTATAAAGGACTGCTTTCATATAATGAAGTTCAAGACCGTATAAAAAATATTTATGACGTGTATCATAAATATCTCAATAATATGGTTTCTAAATGTTTGAAAAAGTTCGGTATGTGTTTTTTGATTGATTGCCATTCAATGCCTTCTAAAATATGCAATATTATTCCGTTAAGCGATAATATCGATTTTTGTATCGGTAATCTGTTTTCACAAAGTTGTCCGGAAAATATGAGCGCCCATATTGAAAATAGTCTGAAGGAAAAAGGTTATAATGTATCCTTAAATGTTCCGTATTCCGGCGCTTTTATTACTTTTAACTATTGCCAGCCCAGAAAAAAAGTATATACACTGCAATTAGAAGTTAACAGAGCTCTTTATGCTCAAGAAAATTTACTACAAAAAAATAACAATTTTCAAAGAGTTAGTGATGATATATGTTCATCCGTAATTGATTTTGCAAAAAAAATGCTGGATTTTTAAAAAATAATATGCTACACATCGTTGAAATTTAGTTTTCGTTAATATATTTTAACGAAAACTTAATGTGTTTAACACCTGTTTTTAAGTCTTTTGTTTGTGCAAAATGTAGGACTGAAATCGTAAGAGGGATGTTCTTTGCTTGAAGATAGGTAAAAATAGGATAAATTTTAAAAGTGCTGAGAAAAATACTTTTTATATTGGTTATTTCTTTAGTCATTACTCACCCCTTAAAAGCCCAAAAAGAATTTAAAGCCAATACATTTGCTCCTATAAGAGCTGATGAAAGTGAGTTGTGTTCATTAGCAGCTGCTCGTATGGAAGATAAATACGGTATAAAAACACACTTGTTGCAAACAATTTCAAGTGTGGAAACTGGTCGTTGGGATTATAATAAAGAAAAATTTGTTTCTTGGCCGTGGACCATAAATGCAAACGGCAAAGGTAAGCATTTTAAAACTAAAGCTGAGGCTGTAGCCGAGGTTAAAAGATTGCAAGCTAACGGGGTTAAAAGTATTGACGTCGGATGTATGCAAATCAGCTTGAAATATCATTCGACGGCTTTCAATTCTATCGAAGAAGCTTTTGAGCCTGAAAAAAATGTTGAATACAGTGCTAAATTTTTAAAAAACTTGTATAACAAACGTAAAGACTGGCAAAAGGCAGCTATGGCATATCACTCAAAAATACCGTCTAAAGGTTTGAGATATAAAAATAAACTTGTAAATCGTTTTGAAAAAATTAAGTTGGCATTTTTGGAAAATACACAAAACACATCTTTGTTTTAAGAGGATTTTATGGAAAAATATGTTAAAGATTATAATCTTCGCACCTATGAATGCGATAAGAACGGATATTTGCGAATTGTTACTTTGTTAAATATTTTACAAGATATGGCCGACTCTCATGCCGCAAACTTAGGTTTGGGTATGGAGTTTTGTTTATCTAACGGTTTGGCATGGGTAGGGGCAAATTATCATATTAAAATCAGCAGGATGCCTAAAATACATGAAGATATCAGACTTTTTACTTGGCCCTCTGAAGAACGAAAATTGGGCGCAATACGTGATTTTGCCGTTTATGACAGTAATAATGATTTGATTATTTGTGCAACAAGTCAGTGGATACTGATAGATTTTGCTCGCAAGCGTCCGGTCGCTCTAAAAGATAAACTTCCTCAATATAAAGTGGTTAACGAGCATTCTTTGGTTTCTGATTTTGAAAAATTACCGGAACCGGAAACTATGGATTTTTGTAAAACTTTTTCGGTTCGCTTTGATGATATAGATATAAATATGCACGTAAACAATGCTCTATATCCTCTGTGGGCAACGGAAGGTTTACCTCATGATTTTAGGGAAAATCATTTACCTCAAGAAATTGAAATATCATTCAAAAAGGAAGGGCATCTTGGTGAAAATGTTGAGGTCGTAAGCCAATTATCAGATAATTTATCTGTTCATTCCATTAAGGCACTAAGCGATAATAGAGAATTATCCCGCATCAGAATCAAATGGTTGAAAAATAAAAGCTCCGATTAAGGAGCTTTTATTTATTTGTCTTTATGCTTTATATTATCTGTTTTTTGCTGAATGAAATTTTTTATTCTGGTAAGTTTATGTTGTTTTTTTATTTTATTTTGACGATATCCTAAATATCCTTCGTAAGATATGAGAGCTATTGCGGAAATAATCAAAGGTAACAAATAATATATTATACGATAGGCAATTAGAGCGCCGAATAACATAGCTTGATTTTCCGTTCCGGGTATAATGTTTGAAAATACCAACTCAAAAACACCTAATCCTCCGGGAACTTGGCTGTAAACACCCAAAATTTGAGCAATAATATATGCTCCGATAAAAGTATTAAAAGGAATGTCTACAAAGTGTATGAGTGTAAAATACAGAACCAGTGATGCCATTAAAATATCTATGCTTCCGATAAATATTTGTGCAAGCGACATATTTAATGTCGGCATTTTTAGTTTTATACCTTTTATGTTTATTGATTTTTTATACAATACGCTAGCTGTTAAATATATAACTAACCCGACAAGAGAACCTAAGGCAACAATAGTTGTGGTTATTTTTGAAGCTACACCGTCACCGAATGCATCATCAGGGGTAATTGCATATCCTATTATTATCAAAAAGAAACAGGCTACTAAATATGTAAAACCGGAAAATGTTACCATTTTTATAATTTCAGAAGCTTTTATTCGCCATCTTGTATATAGGCGATATCTTATGGCACCACCTGAAACAATGGCATGACCGGCATTGTTACTGACACTAAAACCGATAAATCCGGCAAAAACCCATTTCCACATACTGATTTTATGTTTAATGTAACGCAACGCCAAATAATCATAAGAAGATAGCGCAATATAACCTACAAATGAAGCTAAACAGGCATATAATAAATTTTTACCGGGTATGCTGAATAAAGCGGATTTTATATCGCTCATTTGATATTTAGATAGTTGGTTATAAAGAACCAAAGCAGCCAATACAAAGAAAAATAATCCGGCCCAAGATATTGCTTTTTTTATTATTTTTTTTGTTTTGCTTGCTATTTTTGCTTTTTTATCATTATTTTGTAGCTTCACTTTTCGTAACCTTTCTCTTTTTTAGCTTTTTTTCGATGTTTTTATCAATATAAACCCTGACATCAGGACCATAAGTCTGTCTGATATAAGATGTTAATTCTGATGGCTTTTCTCTGTAGTTTTCGGCAGATGCTTGTGCCGGTAATAAAGTTTCTAACGGTATTAAATGTTCAAGCTCATCACGCTTTTCATCAGCTCCGTCAGCACCGAAAAATGCTCCGATACTATACAATACATAAGCAGAAGTTGTGTTTTTCGGATACATTGTTCCTTCGGAATAAATATCTGCCAGCTCAATCATTGCCGGAACATTTCCCTGATTAACGGCAAGTCTGAAGTTTTTGACCGCATTACCATAGTTTTTAGATATTCCGTATCCTTTACTATACATATATCCTAACATATATTGTGCAATGTCAAACTTTGCATCGGCAGACTCTTTAAATAACTTAAATGCTTTATAATAATCTTGGTCTTTTATATATCCTTTGTAGTATGCGTATCCCAGCATAAATTTTGCGGTATTGTTTCCGACTTTGGCAGAATCTTCTAATAGTTTTAATGCGTTATTGTGTCTTTGATTTGTGTCATCAGAACTTAAGTAAATAAAAGCCAAATTGACCGCAGCATCATCGCTTCCGTTTTGTGCCGCTTTTAAGAAAAGATCAGCAGCTTTTTGATAGTTGCGTTCAGTTCCTATGCCGTTAAAATAAAGACTGCCGAGATTATTAAGAGCAATAGGGCTATTTTGATTTGCGGCTAACTCGTAATAGTGGAAAGCTTTTGAATAGTCGGTATTAACACCATCTTGCCCGTATAAATACATATATCCTAACGAAAGTTGCGAGCCTAAATTGCCGTTATCGGCTAATCGTGTCATTTTTTCAAGAGGGGTTTCTTTTTTTGGTGGGGCAGATTTTTGTGTATTATCAGTTGCTTGTGCAGTTGTTTCCTCTTCGCTTAATTTTTCTTCTGCAGGTTCTTCTTTTTCATCGTCGGAAGATATGGCTTTTTTTACAAATGAAAAATTAAGAAACGAAAAAATACCTCTATCATCGGCAATTTCTTCTCCTTTTACGGTTTCTATTTTTTCTTCTGCCACAACATTATCATTTTCTTCTTGTTTTTCATTTCCGATACCGGATACTAAATCAAACCCTTGTGCAAAAGAACAAAACGGAAAAAATAATAGTGAAAATGTAAAAATAAGTTTTTTCATTTACTAAACCCTCAAAGAATAACACAATGAAGCTATAGTAAAATAAAAATAATCCACTTGCAAGGTAAATATTGTTGTAATTTAATAACTGCTGTGATATGTGATTATTAAATAGTAAAAGGACAATAAATAATGGCTGTTGAACCACCGATTTATACAATAAAAAATGCTCATTTAAGTTTTGGTCTTAATCCTTTGTTTACAGGGGTTGAACTCAATATAAGTCGTGGTGATAAAATTTGTTTGGTAGGACGTAACGGTTCGGGAAAATCAACTTTATTGAAAGTTATATCCGGTGTTATTGAGCCTGACAGCGCCGAAATCTTTATACAACCCGGCATTAAAATATCTTATATGCCGCAAGAAGCTGATTACAGCGAATATAATACATTAAGGGAAGTTGTTTTATCCGGATTAGAAAAATACACGCCGGAACAAGAATATAAAGCAGATATCTTAATTAAAAACTTTAACATATTAGAGACGCAAAATCCACTACGGTCATCAGGTGGTGAATTAAAAAAAGCATCGCTTGCAAAAGCTCTTATTTCAGATCCGGATATTTTGCTTCTTGATGAACCGACTAATCATTTAGATGTTGAAACAATAGAAAAACTTGAAGATGTTATAAGCAAATTTCAAGGCGCTGTTATTGTAATCAGCCACGACAGAATGTTTTTAAATCATATTTCCAAACAAACTTTTTGGTTAGATAGGGGTATTTTACATTCAAATAATAAGGGGTTTGCTTTTTTTGATCAATGGCAAGAGCAGATTTT
>JBGVOY010000160.1:0-14594 GCA_045126755.1 Alphaproteobacteria bacterium
TTTAAAGAAAAAGAATTTATCTATATAGGTAATGCTATCGGTGACGTTTTAGATGCTTTAGCAAAAGGTGATGCTGAAGAAGTTATTAAAGAAACCGCACAAAAAATGGTTGCACTTTGCCACGAATTTCCGATTTACTAATTATATCTTTTATAAAAAAGTCAGACTTTACAATTTAAAAGTCTGACTTTTTTATTTACATTTATCCAATAAGCAGATAATATTTTATCGTACCAAATTAGTGCCAGCTGTCAGAAGCTGTATATCAGGCGGTGTTAGGATATAACATCGTAGTTTGTTATCTGTAGTTTAATGGTAACGATAAATATATCCCCGATTCATAAATTTATTATGGTCGGGGAGTTTTTGGTGTATGTTCAATGGGTTTCCTAAAGGCCAAAAGAATCATTCCTGATATATGATTTCTGAACTCCCCGGCCACCTTTTGGGTGGTTTAATTTTGTATGGAGTTTCAGATGAAAAAAATATCAGTAATTGTTCCTGTTTATAAAGTGGAAGAATTTTTACCTCAATGTTTGGATAGCATTTTAGCACAAACATTAACTGAGATGGAAATTATTTGTGTAAATGACGGCTCCCCTGATAATTCTCTTAAAATTTTAGAAGAATATGCAAAGAAAGATGATAGAATTGTCATAATAAATCAAAAAAATGGAGGACTTTCTTCAGCAAGAAATACGGGTATAAAATCCGCAACCGGCGAATATATCGGTTTTGTTGATTCTGATGATTGGATTGAACCTGATTTTTACCACAATCTGTATCAAGCAGCTAAAGAACATAATGCCGATATAGTCGGAACAGGATTTTATAGTGTAAAAAACAACAAGAAAAAATTATCTTATTTTGTAACAGAAACAAAAACAGCTTTAACACCGGAAGAAAAATTCAAAATTTTTAAAATGCCTAAAAACAATTTTGTTTGGAATAAAATATATAAAAAAGATATGATATGTAAACAGGATTTATTTTTCCCGATAGGAATGACTTATGAGGATATTATATGGTCTTCAACGGTTATGGAGCAATCGCTTAAAGCAGTAATGATACAAGGAGCCGGATACAATTACAGATATAATGCCAATTCCATTGTTCATACAACATTTTCAGATTCTAAAAAATTGCTCGACCAAACGAATGCTCACAAATTTCAGCGAAAAATTATGAATAAATATAAAATGAAAATAGAACCTAATTGGGATAAGAGAACTAAAATTAAATTTTTCGGTATTACAATCATAAAAATCAAAGAAGCTTACGATTATAAAAAGGTTATTCATATATTCGGAATGAAAGTTTTCGAAATCAGAACCAATAAAACCAGATAGTAAAACCCCCGAAAGAAATCTTTCGGGGGTTTTTGTTACTTTTTCTTTTTGTTAAGTTCTGCAAAAATTTCTTCTGCGCGGTAAGTCAACCAGTCATTTCGCTGTTTAATCAACTCAAACGCATTCTTTTTACGAAGCAGCTTTTTAAGGGCATAATCTGTCGTATGACTAGCCAAGTAAATGTCTATAATATCCTGTGATAAAATATTTTTATCAACAAGATAGTCTACCGTAAAGGTTGCTGCACAAGCACCTGCCAAATAGGTTTTATTTGCATATTCCACAAACAAAACAAACTCTTCATCCGGAACGCTTTTTTGAACCGCTAAACGGTATTTCTTAGAAAAAAGGCTCTCAAGAAAATGATATACAACGTCATAATCTTTGGCAGAAATAAGCTCCTGAAATTTAGCTGTAAGTTTTCCATCCGCATTAAGTGCTTTAGAAGCATACGGTAAAAAAGAGCTCCATAATCCGCTTTTTTCTAAGACCATATTTTCTGCCGTTTCCTTACCGTAGTGATGTTTCATAAACTCATAAATACGCTGAGTGTCATCTGTTTCCATACTACCGGTAGAATACGGATCAAACTCGTATTTTACCATAAACCCGATATTAAACAATTTATCAATAAATTCCGGATTTATGCGTTTCATTTCTTTTAAGAACTTAAACGAAACCGGTTCACCAAGTGAAAAAAGCTCAAGTGCTCCATCAGGACAAAGCTCAGCAAACTTAACAAGTCGTTCTTCTCTTGAAATAATGATTTTATTTTCCATACACAAATATATTTAATAAATAATTCCAAATTATGCTTAATTTAACCACAGTGAATAAATTTTGTCAATGAGTTTTTTTTCTTGCTTCCAGTCGCACAATATGATATTTTCTTATCACTAAATTTTACAATTATGAAAAAAGAGGAATTATTTAACCACGCACAAACAGATGTTCAATATGCAATTATGTTGGGCAATTCTGTTATCAACGGCCTTATAAAAATTGTGCCTGAAGAACTCATGGAACTTTACTACATCCTGAGACAATGGCAAGATAAACTCGGAAAAAATGTTCCTACGGCAATTACTCAAATTGTAGCACATATTGAGTATATCGGCGAGGATGCAACTCCAATACTCAAGGAGTATTATGAAAAACGAGTTCAGTTTGAAAACAGGCTGTTAAACGAGCTGCTTGACGAACCGGTCGAAACAGAACCCGTTCAGGACAAGCAGGCTTCACAATCCGGCATACCATATCCGTTCTTTATTCCGATTAACAACGGCGGTATTGTCAGCTAATTGTTTTAAAGGGAGATTTTATCTCCCTTTTATTTTTAGATACCTTAAAAATACAATTTGTGGATATTATATTTTTGCTACAACATATTTTAGGGGAAAATAATGTCTGATTTGGGAAAAATTTTTATCTATGAAAAGAATTTACATCATTTACATCAACTCATTGCCGATTTAGAGTTGCACGGTTTTTATACTTTCGGCACTAATAATTTATATGCACTTATACAATATGCCAAAGAAGTTAAACCCGATATTATGGTTATCAATTTGCCCTTTAAGCATACTCTAAGCGAAGAAGATATAATCAAAATTGAAGCAACCGTTTGCAAAAACGGCTGTCCGGATATTTATATCAACCAAAATATCAGTCATAATCGTATGTCTAAATTTCATACTTGGAATTTTAATACTGAAGATATTACTAATGAACAACTGTTAACCATCATAAAAAATACTGAAGCAAAAAAATATTTACAATAACGAAAAAATATACTATATATCGATTCAAATTTTGTATTATTTTTTAAACTTAGTAATTATGGAAAAATTTAAAAAATTGTGGCGTCAATTTGCTTATGAGCGAATAGTTGCGCAACGTATCTGGCTATTGTCATCTGTTTTGGCCGCATTTTCTGCACTTGTCTTGTTGTTTTTTGCTCCAACCATAACTATCGGACAATGTATTATTGCCGCTATTTTCAGCACAATAGTTATTTTCACATTTTATTATACTTTTACTGATGCCGACTGGAAAAGCGGCAGTTATGAATATGCTTATACTCCGGATATTGTAATAAGTATCGGATGGTATATTTTAGCTACTGTAATATTGTGGATGTTCCCGATTTCTATTTACTGGTCACTTATTCCGTTAGGTATAATAGTTTTTTCACTAACGAATGCAATCGGCGAAAAGACAGATTGGTATTCTACACTTTTATGGATTGCAATATTTGCCTATTGTTTTATAGGTATGCAGTATAGAATCAACGCCAAAAATTATCTGAAAACTAATCCTGAACCTGAGGAAGTTGTTATAAGTAATTTTGATAAAAATCAACGAGTATTCTATATTGAAGGGCAAGAAGAATATCTCAAGTTTAAGGGCTTCGGCGCTTGGGGCGATGCTGAAGAACTCGGGCTTAAAAAAGGCGATACGGCAAAAATTGTCAGACACCCGAATAATAATCACCATGTGATTAAAATTTCAAAGTAATTTTTAAGGGGAGTTTTTACTCCCCTTTTTATATTATATCTATTAAATATCTTTTTTCCTAAAACCTTGTGCCACAACATAAGTTTCCGGCGAACCTTGACGGCTGGCATCAGGTTTATAATGAGAAACTTTGGTAAAATTTTTCTTCATATCAGAAAGCAAACTTCCTTCTGCTCCGCCTTGAAATACTTTGGCAATAAATATTCCGCCTTGAGCTAAAACCTCTTTAGCAAATTCATAAGCTGCTTCCACAAGACCTATTGTGCGCAAATGGTCTGTTTGCTGGTGTCCTGTTGTGTTTGCTGCCATATCGCTCATCACAATATCAGCAGGACCATTAAGTAAGGCTTTTAATTTATCGGGGGCATCTTCTGTTGTAAAATCTTGACATATAAGAGTTGCCCCTGCAATAGGCGTGGTTTCTAAAATATCAATCCCTACTACTTGTCCTGTTCCTTTATTGCGTTCTACTGCAACTTGCGTCCAACCTCCGGGTGCACATCCTAAGTCTACGATGGTTTTATTTTTTCCTAAAAACTTATATTTTTCATCAAGTTGAATGAGCTTAAAAGCTGCACGAGAACGATATCCCAATCTTTTAGATTCTGCAACATAGGGGTCATTTAACTGACGTTCAAGCCATCTGTTTGATGAAGCTTTTTTATATTTTGCGGTCTTAACTCTTACCGTTAGTGCTTTTCTTCCTCGCACTATTTTTGCCGATTGTGTCAGTTTAGCCATTGTTCATAAGCTCCTTTATTATTGCTTCTTGTGCGCCCTTTAATGATGCCGTCAGTTTATCAAAACCAAAACTTTGATATATGCACTTAAAAATTATTGCTCCCGCAATTATGATAGGCGCACGATTTTTTCCTATATATATTGAATTTTCACGTTCATGTAAATCCATTTTGCAGACATTGTCTATCTCATTATCTATATCTTTGCAATATAAAATTGCACCGTCATTTTTTATCCTATCGTATTTTTCATCTTTAAATATCATTGATGCAATTCTAAGGGGCATACTCGACGTTGCAATAAGTGTGCAACTATCTTTATATTTTTCAAACTCCGAATTTTTAATAAAATCTGCGATATAATGAAAAATCTCATCATGGAGTTTTGTTTTATTTATTTCATTATAATCTCTTAAATCAAAAGCTTCTGCCGAATTTCTGGCGCCCCACGGAATTGATATTGTATGTAAAATTTTTGGTTCAACTTCGTTAGTTGCGAGCGTAATTTCGGTAGAACCTCCGCCTAAATCATAAATCAAAACATATTTTGCCGTTTTATCGGCATTTAAAATAGCTCCTTTTAAATTTAGAATAGCTTCTTCATAGCCGTCTATGGTTTCAATTTTAATACCGTTTTTTTCTTCAACCTTTTTGATAAACTCCGAGCCGTTTGATGCCATTCGGCACGATGCCGTTGCAATAGCTCTATATTTTTTTACATCATATTTTTTTAAAATATTTGCATATTCGGAAAATGCGTCTAAACCTCTTGTGATAGCCTCATCCGTAAAACGCATATTTGCGTGCATACCTTCACCAAGCTTGGTAGAAATACTATCTCTGTAAAGAGTATGTCCGTTACGATCGGCAACTATAATCCGGCACGAATTTGTTCCTAAATCAATTGCTGCCAGATTTTCTTTTGCCATGATATCCCCCTCTTTGATACAATCTGTGTCGCCGTTTGGGTTTACGGTTAAAACGTTGATGACGTTCGTTGTGCATCATATCAAGAAGCATACCTTCCCTGATACCTCTGTCTGCAACCGTAATTTCAGATATGGGCCAAAATGTTAGCAAAGATTCGATAATTGCACAGCCGGAAATCGTTAAATCTGATTTTAACGGGCCGATACAAGGATGCTTTCTGCGTCCCTCGTCTCCGATGTTCTTAATTTTATTGATAACTTTTTCAATATCCGGACCCGAAATTGAAATACCGTCAACTGCTGAACGATTATAGCGAGGTAAATTTAAATGCACTGCGCCTAAAACCGTAACCGTCCCCGATGTTCCTATTACTTGTATCTCTTGATTTTTAATACCTTCATATATTCCAAACTTTTCATCAAACTCTTTTAATATATTTTGAGTTCTTTCAATAATGGTATTGTAGGCAAGGGTTGTCATATCTTGTTTCGGAAAAGCTTCAGAAATGGTAACAACACCATACGGAAGCGATACAAAACCTTCAATAAACGTTTTTCCGGTATCGGTTATACGTGCCAAAGAAATTTCCGTTGAACCACCGCCTATATCAAAAACAAGCATACGTTTAATGTTTCTGTTAAGAAGAGGTACGCAGCCGACGACTGCTAAACGAGATTCCTCTTTTGAAGATATAATCTCTAAGTTGATACCGGCTTCTTTTTTTACCATTTCTAAAAATTGTTCACAATTTTTTGCTCTGCGACAAGCTGCTGTTGCTACAAAGCGCGAATTTACAATCGGAGCATATTCGTTAATCACACCTCTGCAAACCTTCAATGCGGCTACGGTTCTTCGCATTGCCGCTTTTGAAAGTTCATTATCGTTTATAATTCCCTCGCCTAAACGAGTTATTTTTGAAAATGTTTCAACAACGTGAAAAGATGTCGGTGTAGGAGTTGCAATTACCAATCGACACGAATTTGTGCCTAAATCAATAGCGGCATAATTAGGTGCCGGTGTTGTATCTTTCTTTACAACCGGCACATAATTATTCTTTTTAACCGCATCTTTTTTCATATACTTATTTTATGCTCCATAAACCTCGGTTCTAACTTGAGCACGTAAACTGTCAATACATACCAGATTTTTGTTTTTATCTTCATAATACCAATAAATCCAACCATTACAAGCTGCTGCATTTTGAGCTGCTGCCCCAACCTGATGAATCGAACCTTCTGCCGTTTCGCTCTTAACAGTTCCGTCAGAACGAATTACGGCGGTATGAGTTCTGGTAGAATCAAATAAAACAGTTCCAGGTTCTAACAAACCTCTTTCTACAACTGAACCAAATGGTATACGAGGTTGTTTACGTTTGCAACTGAATTCTAATGCGTCATTATCAATCGGAGTTACTTCATCTATACGAGCCTGAGCACCTTTTACGTAGTTAATATCTTTTTCGATACCGATAAAATTACGTCCCAATTTTTTAGCAACGGCACCGGTAGTTCCTGTTCCAAAAAACGGATCTAATACAACATCACCGACATTTGAAGATGCCATAATTACTCTATAAAGCAAACTTTCGGGCTTTTGAGTAGGATGCAATTTGTTTCCGTCATCGCCTTTTAAGCGTTCTTTACCTGTGCACAAAGGCAACTCCCAAGTTGAGCGCATTTGTGTATCTTCATTTAAGGCTTTCATAGCCTCATAATTAAATGTATATTTTGCTTTAGGATTTTTTACAGCCCAAATCAATGTTTCGTGAGCATTTGTAAAACGTGTTCCTCTAAAATTAGGCATAGGATTAACTTTATTCCATATAATATCATTTAAAATCCAAAAACCCAAATCTTGTAAAATGTAGCCAACCCTAAAAATGTTATGATATGAACCGATAACCCATATACTGCCATTATCTTTTAAAACTCTTCTGGCAGCACTGAGCCAACGACGAGTATAGTCATCATAAGCTGCTATACTCTCAAAACTGTCCCATTCTTCATAAACACCAGAAACCGCAGTATTATCCGGACGAGTTAAGTTCTCTCCTAACTGCAAATTATATGGCGGATCGGCAAAAATCAAATCTACGGAGTTTTCCTCCATTGCGTTCATAATTCTTATACTATCGTCATTAATAATGGTATTAATTATATTTTTAGTTTTTATAGTTTCTAATTTAACCATTGTTTTTACCTTCATTTTATTTGCATGAACAAAACAAAGATACTTCAAGATAGTTATAATTTTATTAACAGAAAAAAATATCTTAAAAAAAACACCGGATTGTTGAAAACTTTTATTTAAAACACGAAAAGGGGAGATTTTTAATATCTCCCCTTTCGTTTATTCATTGATTTCTCCCATACTGATGTAATCACAACTGTTTTAAGACTTACTGTTTGGGCTTTTCGCATGGCAGATATGCGGTTCGTTCCTTAAGAGCCACATAGGATTGTAAATCATCCTCTCTATGCACTTCAACTCACCGGAAAACTCCAATGAGCTGACAACCATATCCTGCTTGGCAATAACGCAATATTTTCTGACCTTAAAAAGTCGATAACCTTTATCGTGCTGAACAACAGACGTATCATCCGGATAAACTGTAGTTCTTTCCAAAATTTTTACCTTAACATCTTTACGAGCGAAAAAGCTATAAGATGTAAGGTAAAACGGATTATCATAAAATAAATATACCTCATTGGAAAGCAGTGGCCAAACAATTATCTGATCGTGTTCGTTAATCGAAACAAAAGCATATTTTCCATCCAGATGCAACATCTTAGCATCTTTCATATCAAGATATGCCATATCGGTAATCTCTAATTCACATACTTTAGGACAAGTCAGTTCGTTACCCAGCGGGTGATAATCGTTTTCAGAATATTTAAATGCAGCAAACATACGCAACACATCATCTGAAGTAATTACGGATGAAGAAATCATCCTGCGGAAACATTCTATTTCCCATTTTCCTGCTAATATCATAATATCTAAATTTATAGGTTTATGCCCAGCAAACTAGCACAACCTCATTTTTCTGTCAAGAAATTATTTCATATTTAAGGCTTTAACAATTTGAGCTTCTCGCATTTCAATTTGTTTCAACTCTTCATCGCTTATATTTTCAACATTTGCTATCTGATTTTGCATATCAATCATTTGTTGGTATTGTTCGGCATTTTCTTTAGTCATCTTCTCATTTAATATGGAAAGTATGCTATCGGAATGTCTTTTCAGATAAAGTGTTCTGACCGATGCTCTTATTCTGTCTTCAACATAAAAAAACCTGTCTATTGTCCAGCATTTATTATTAAACCATAATTTTACTTTTAAAGGGATTTTATCTTCTAATTCTCCTGATAAGAGAGATATTTTTTCAGAAACAGTTTTATCATATCCTTTTTCAACATATTCTGACCATAACTTAAGAAATGCGTCAATCTCAGCGGAAGAAATTTCTGTTGTTTCGCTTATAGGTTCGCAGCGAGGTTTTCGTTGTTTGATATCTTCAGAGATAAGACTACAACTTAATACTTTTGCTATCAGCAAAAACGATAACAACAATATCAGATATCTCTTTAAGCTATTTTCTTCCACTTTACCACCTCAAACCGGACATTACATAATCTGGATACACTTCGTATTCTTGTGCCATATTACGTGTTTTTTCAACATCGGGAATGTATCCCTCACCTAAAAAGCTAACATGAATCCCCTTAGAAATCAAGAGTGTATCAACGTTTAAAAATTTTGCTGCTTTAATATCAGTTGTAAAACTATCTCCGATTACTAAAACATTATCTTTGTTTGAAAAACATTCTATTGCATATTCAAACATTTTAACATCAGGCTTACCTACAGTTATTACATTGCCGCCCAATAAAGCATATTGCTCGGCAACAGCACCGGCGCCCAAACAAACCTCACCGTTTTGATATGTTGCCGTATCATTACCTACGCAAAGAAAATCCAGTCCGAATGATGCTGCATATTCTAAATCATGAGCATAATTTTCTATCATATCATCATAGTTTTTCACTGCACACATAAAAACAAAATCAGCCTGCGAAATGTCCTTTACT
Organism: Alphaproteobacteria bacterium; assembly: GCA_045126755.1. GTDB lineage: Bacteria > Pseudomonadota > Alphaproteobacteria > RF32 > CAG-239 > JAFTYO01. The sequence goes on from JBGVOY010000160.1 coordinate 9,628, forward strand.
TCTTTATAATCAAGCTGTGTAAAAATATCATTTGCCGCACCTAAGCCTAAATTATAATATTTTTTACCTTTTAAACCAAGACTTTCCGGATTTTTAAGTTTGTAATGTAAAACTTCTCCGGCTGAAATTATGGCTCTGATTTTTTGTAAAATTTCATTATTTCCTTCGCTTATAAGTTCAGCCATATCCTTGATGCGCATATAAGAATTACTTACAATAACAACCTCTTTTCCGTTTTTACAACATTCATCCAATGCTTTTAATGATTCTGCATTAACATTATTTCCTTTACTTAAAACACCGTTAAAACCGCAAATAATGTGTTCGTAATTGTCTATTATTTTTGAAATTCCGACAACGGGTTTAATAAACTTCATCTTTTACCTCAACTCATAAACAAGAAATTCATTTTACTAATTGTATAGCATAAGAGTTTATTTTTATTTAATTTTTGCGTAAAAATGAAAAATATTTATGTAAAAGATATGTCAATATTGTTGATACAGTCAAATAAATTGCTTGTGCATAGAGTTCTTGTATATGGCATATTTCAACCAAGAAACTTAAAGCAATACTGTTAAATAAAAACATAAAAACATAAACAGACCACGCTTTGCAATATTCGTTCCAAAAGTCGCCCTCACTCTTAAACACATAATAGCGCATTGTCAAAATTGAAACATTTATCGTAATAAAATATTGAACAATAAGAGCAATCAAATATGGCAACCCGATAGCAAACAAAAGCGCAAAAACTCCGTATGCAAAAACCGTATTGAAACCGCCTACCAACAAAAACCTTATTTTTTGATTTAGTGAAAACCACCAATTTTCAATTTTTTTATACATTCCCCACAAAAAAGGATAATCGACATCAAAAACAAAATTGTTTAAAACACTCTTATCCAACAATGTTTCAAGTTCCTTTTTACGCCAATCAGAAATTATACTATTATCAAAAATATCATCCTTGTAATTTTTATCAATTTCAGGAATTGAAGGATGAATCATCACCTCAACATTGTTATACCCTTTAGGAATATGCACCGACTTAAATCTGTCTTTTGACAATTTACAAGTATAAAGCATTGTGTAAAAATATGTATCGGATTTATATGAGTTAATCATATTAAAAAATAAAAGCAGAAAATATTTTACCAAACCGCCATCAAATAAATAGCTTTTTTCTTTATTGGTTTTTATGCTCATAAACAAATTTTCATTCATAATTCTTGTTTTTTTGATACCGTATTTTTCCATCATTTCTTTAACGACATCAAAAACAGACGGAATTATATGAACGTGTCTATGTCCATCGATATGAGTTAATTTTGCACCCATTTTTAATGCCTTGACAATTTGCGCTTCAATCTCTGTTTTTACCTGTTCTTTAAATTTACGAGGTTTAAATAAAGACAGTAAAAACAGCTTTAAAAAACCGTTCTTAAATTTTTTATCTTTTCCAACCAAAAGCGGAATATTTTTAACATCTGATGCCGGATATTCGTTAGTTAAATTAACGTGTAATCCCAATTTTAAGTTTGGCATCTTTTCGTGCATTTCTACAGCTTCTTTAGCATATTTTTGATTTACCATCAAACTGGCAGAATTTAAAATTCCCTCGTTATAAGCTTGTAAAATTGCGGCATTTACACCTTTACTGATACCAAAATCATCGGCATTAAAAATAATCTTCTCTTGCATTATTTTTTATCTTTCGTATGAGCTTTTTCTTTGTTTTTTTCAATAAAATCGGCCAAATAAAGAGGGCGTTTTTTAACTTCCATATGAATTTTTCCGATATACTCGCCTATAATACCTAAAGTTATGAGCTGAACACCACCCACAAAACCTACAGCAGCAACAATGGTTGCATACCCCGGGGTCGGATTATGTAAAATAAATCTTTCAACTATTACATAAAATCCTAAAAGCAAAGAACATGCAGCACCCAAAATACCTAAACATGTAGCCAAATGTAAAGGACGTACCGAAAATTGTGTAATACTGCTTATTGCCAAACGCATACTTTTAATAAAGTTATATTTGGTTGTGCCACTGAAACGTTCCGGTGCCACAAAATCAATTACAGATACTTTATCATTTGGCATAATCCAACTTAACAAACCTCTGAAAAGTCTGTCTTGTTCATTAAATCCTTTTAAGAAATCAACATATTTGCGATCAATAAGCCTAAAGTCAGGCATACTTTCTCCTATTTTTGTTTCTGAAAGCATATTTAATATCCAATAAAATGCTTTTGCACACATTTTATAGAGTTTAGATGTTGCAACATTGTCAACTCTTTTGGTTAATACAATTTCCGAACCTTCTTGCCAGTATTTTATCATTTGAGGAATATATGCCGGTGGATGTTGTAAATCGGCATCCATAAAGATAACCGCATCTCCTTTGGCATAATCCATACCTGCTGTCATTGCAATTTCATGGCCGAAATTACGTTTGAGCTGAACAATTTTTACTCTCTCATCTTTATCTTGAAGTTTTTTAATTTTACTTAATGTTGAATCCTTACTTCCATCATCAACAAAAATCATCTCAAAGTTTGTGTCTTTAACTTTTTTGAGCTCTTTTGTAAGTTCTTGATGAAGCTTAGCAACATTACCTTCTTCATTGTAAGCAGAAATAACAATACTGACTGTTTTCATTTTTTACCTCATGTTATATATTGTAAAAACCATAATAAATTGTTTTACGCTTTATTTTACCAATCGGATTTTTAATTTCAAGCTCTAAAATATTTGCCTCAGATATATTTTTAAGATTTTTTTTGGCTGCTTCATATTCTCCCTTTCCGGCAGTTACTACCAACGCACCCGATTTAATAAAGTCATTCTTATCAAACCACGGGTTTTTATCAATATCCGCCCAAATAACCGGCTTAGGTTTTGAAGGTGCATAAAGAGCAATATTATCTGCCCACCAAACATCTCCTGCCACATATTTAAATGGCTTACCGTTTGCTTGTTGCTTAAAAATTTCTTCCATTTTTGTTGCATATTCAGTTACTTGCAAATGAAACTTATCGCTTTTATTAAATAAAATGACCGAAATTAAGGCAATACTCATAAGCATCATAATAATATAAACACCTTTAATCATTCTGTTTTTTACGTTTTCATCAAACTTTTTAGGAAAAAACTTAAACAATAATATCCCTGTCATATAAAGAACCGGAAAACCCCACATACTTTTAAGTTTAATACCGCCAATCATACTTAATAAAAACATTATAACAACAGGTAACACACCCAAACAAAGCAAAAAGTTTTTATCAAATTTTGTTATGTTTATTTGCTCTTTTTGTGCCTTTAAAGTAGAAATAAAATAAATTAAAATACTACCTAACCCGAATAAAACTTGTGCTCCTAAAAATTTAATAGGATAAACAATATGTTTTAATATCGGAAAACTTTCAAATCCGGCTTTTGAACTTCGACCAAAAAAATAATCCATTACAAAAAAATCATACTTATATAGCCATATTAAGTGCGGTAAAAAGGTTAGTAAACATACCATGGCGCAAATATATGGCCCGAAAGTCTTAAATTTTTGGCGGGCGCTCTTATCAAATATCATAAAAACAAGCATACATAAGAGCAAAATTCCGCTGACATATTTATTAAACATATTTAATCCGGCAAAAAAGCCTGTTAATATCCAACTTAGTAAACTGTTCTCTTTAAGCGCTTTATAAAAATAATATACCGTTAACGGCCAAAGAGCCAATGATACAACATTTACATTAAATTCCATTGTGCTGTATCCGTAATAAATTACGCCTTCCAAGAGCATAACCGAAAGCACGGATTTATCTTCAGGTAAGAAAAATTTTGCTAATTTATAAATATAGATAAATGCAACCAAAACACAGATTTGACTTAACAAATAAATGCTTAAATGTGAGCCGTTAAAAAGTTCATAAAACCAATATGCAATATGTCCGGAAAGTGACGGATGCTTATTTGTTCCCCAGTCGCAATACATACCCCAAACAACAGCTTCAATACTATCCATAGGAAGTGAACCGCGCAATAACGGTATTAAGCTCCAAAGCATAAAATGAAAAAGCAAAAAACAAGAAAAAGGGTATTTTTTTAATATAGACATTACATCACCTAAACATATGTTAAATATACTTGATATTACAAACTTTTATTTTCATGTCAAATTAAATTTATGCTCTCTTATAACTTGCATCTTAAACTAAATTTGTATTATTTTTTAAAAAAATACAATTTTTTTATTGACAAGTTGTTTTAATAAGGTTATTAAGATACACGAATTAACGGCGGGGTAGCTCAGTTGGTTAGAGCAGAGGAATCATAATCCTTGTGTCGGGGGTTCAAATCCCTCCCTCGCTACCATTAAAAAAGACCTTGAATTATCAAGGTCTTTTTTTTGCTCATTAACCACTATTTAGCTCTCATCTCTCAACTAATCCTTCATACAAAAAACTTTATTTAAATACAGCATACACTAACATTGTATATGGCATAATCATAATATCAAGCCTTTTTTTTATCCGTATATTCTTTTATAAAGCGTTTTCCTTTGCCAATTCGGGATAATACTTCATATGCAATTGTAGAACTTTCTCTTCCCATATCTTCAAGTGTGTGAAAATCTGTTATTAAATATGCAAAATCTCCGACTTTTAAGTTGTCTACGGATGAAACATCGCAAATTATGTTATCCATGGAAACTCGTCCGATTATACGTGCTTCCAATATGTTATTATTTTGTTTGAAAAACACTTTTCCGCCATTAGACAAGTTGCGAAAAATTCCATCACCGTATCCTATGGAAATTATTGCAATTTTTTTATCCGTATTTGCTTTGTATGTTGCCGAATAACCAACAAATTCACCTGTTTTTAAATGTTCAATTTGTAAAACAGGTGCCGACAATGTTATTACGTTTTTCATTTGGTTTTCTCTGTATGG
>JBGVOY010000161.1:0-5720 GCA_045126755.1 Alphaproteobacteria bacterium
AATATTACTGACTTGACACTACGATATAAAAAAAACTCTGATATTTCTACCGGAGTTTTTTGTGTGTCTTATTTGCGCTCTTTTTCTTTCATTTCTTCAGGAGCCTTCGGTTTAGACTTTAAGATAAGTTCTGTTGCCGGCTTATAAACCGTTTGTTGCCACGGACTTTTCTTTTCATATAGTTTTTCACATATTGAAAGTCCCAAGCTTCTTAAAGCGGTTTCTGTAGGCAAGAACAAATCCATGCCGCTTTCGGTCTTTTTGCCTGAATGCGCCATTCCGTTAATTGTTCCGTTACCGTCAATCAAAACTCCGCCTATGGTAACATTTTGAACAAAAGTGTCCAACATAATTTCAGAACCTAAATTTTCACTATAACGATAACCGCTTACTTTACCATCGGTATCAATATAGTTTTCTCCATCTTCAAAATCTTCGACATCAAGCACACCTAATGTCATAAAACCGCCCTGCCCCACTTTAGGCAAATCCAAATTAAGCGATAGCGGTGTATATTTTGTTTCTTCATCTAACATAATCAAAGCAGTATTTTTGCTCAGATTAACTCTAACAGCTCGTCCTGTTAATTCTTTTCCGTTGATGGTTTTCATTTTATAGACATTAGTATCTCTTTCTACAATATTTGCAGATGTTAAAACAAATGATTCGGAAATAATAAGTCCTGCTCCTTTTTTACCGGCAGTATTACTTATTTCAACCACAGAAGCTCTAACTTTATACAGGTTTTCCGGACTCAAAACATCGTATGGAGGTCTGTCAACAATACACAAACTGTCAAAGGTCTTATCACCGTTTTTCATATCAATCCATGTATCGTCAACAACAACACAATCTCCGCCTGATACAACACCCCCATTTTCATCTATGCAATTTTTAAAAATGATGTGATCAGATTTAACACCGGCATTTTCAACCACCGGAGTTGGTAATGTTACGCTGTGAGCAACTATAACCCCCGAATCCTCCACAATTTTCGGAGCTTCGGTTACGCTATGAGCAACTATAACCCCTGAATCCTCGACAATTTGAGGCGAACATTTTTCACACTCAACACAAGCAGGGCACGGCTCTGTATTATTTACCGAACATTTAGAGCATTCTTGACATTGGTTACACGGATTTACAACCACAACTTGTTCAACTACCGCAGGACATTGATTTATATCAGCTCCTACACGAGTTACTTCGCATTGTTGAGCTAAATATTGTTCTTCCTTAAATTTGCATTTTTCCGGATTTAACGCAACTTCTTCATCAATCAAAGCCTTACGTTCATTTGACAACTCTTCGGGAGTTAAACGTTTTAACAACGCATCTTCAAAACCCATCTTATTTCTCAAATTACTTGCAGCATCGGCAAAAGCTTTTTCGACTAAGGTAATTTCACCATTATCTTCCCCGACGGTCAAATCACTGTAACCTGTAGTTTCGCCTTCCCAAACAACTTTGGTTTTTGTAATATTTGTTAATTTCCATCTTACCGTTATTTCTGCCGAACCTGTTCTCTTCTCGGCTTTTTGAGCATCTTTCCAATTATAACCGTCACAAACATTCATAAAGAAATCTGTAATTTCAGCAGTCAAAATATATTCCGGTAATGGCGATGGGGTTGTTTCCAAACACAAATCCTGAGGCATTTTTACCAGATTATAACAATCACCGGTTACTTCTTCAAAAATTTTGTTAAAGTTCATATTCTTTTCTAAAATACGTCCCTTGTTCAAAATTGCTTCTTTGTCATAACGACGACAGCCGAAAATTCTGAAACGATAATTACCCATCTTGTTGCCATAAGGCATATAATCAGATTTTTTAGATAAATTAAAGTCGACGTGTTCTAAATAAATCGGTGCCATATCACAACAATTACGTGCAACAGCCTGATATATAAAATCATTATACTCAATTTTATGATTTGCAATCCTTAAGCGAGGAGGCTCACACGTTTCACATGGTCCGGTGTTAATCAAAGGTCCGCTTGCGCACTGTTCACACGGTCCCGTATCAAAAATCGGCCCGCTACTATGATTTACGGAGCAAGAACCGGTATCAAAAATAGGTCCGCTTGCAAAAAGAGGTTTTTTAGCAGATTTTGCCGCCGGCACAACAGGTGCAGCAACAGGAGTAACTGCAGGTGTTCTACTAACGGGAACTGCTAAAGGAATATCGCCGGAAAGGGCTTTATTTTCTTCCGTTACATCAACAGGCATGACAAAATTGCCGCAATTGTTGGCTTCGCACGCAGAAAGATCTATTTTATCATATTTGATACCTTTATTTTTTTCGACTTTTCTTTTTTCCGGTTCCGGCTGCTTATAGTTTCTGGCAAACATAGAATCTCTTACCGAAGATTTTTTCAAAGCAGGCTTAATACCTTTACTGCGCCTATTCATCATATCTCGAATTGTATAAGCGCCGACATTTTCATCTGCGGCATATACACCTTCAGATACCGACAAACCGACAATAGCGGCCACAGCAACTGCAAAGCATAATTTGTAAGGTTTATAAAATTTCATTGTTTTTCTCCTGTTTATTTGTGCGACGGCATAATCCGACGATAATTTAATGCTTCCGCAATGTGCATTTTAAGCACATTTTTTTCATTTTGCAAGTCTGCAATCGTTCTTGCCAATCTTAATGTTCGATGATATCCCCTTGCAGAAAGATTAAAACGTTCCGAACACTTAACCAAAAGTTCTTTTGCATCATCGTTCATTTGAACTGCCTTATCTAATAAATCACCTTTTAATTGTGAATTTGTGTTCAGTTCCGGAAACCCGAATTCAATAAAACGTTCTTTTTGAATTTTACGGGCTTTTATAACTCTTTCAAGAACAACTTCAGAGCTTTCACCTTTTGGTTTTTCAAAAATATCCCACGGACTGACCTGCGGAACAAAAATATGAATATCTATCCTGTCAAGTAACGGACCGGAAATTTTTTCCTGATACTCTTGTGCGCATCGGGGGGCTTTCGGACACTCGTGCCCCGGTGTCGAATAATAACCGCAGCGGCAAGGGTTCATCGCTGCGATAAGTTGGAAACGAGCCGGATAAGTATGATGATATTCAGCTCTTGAAACCATAATTTCGCCATTTTCCAAAGGCTGTCTTAAAGCTTCCAATGTTGCTCTGTTAAACTCCGGCAACTCATCTAAAAACAAAACTCCGTTATGCGCTAAAGAAATTTCACCCGGTCTTGCCTTTTTTCCGCCACCGACCAAGGCCGGAGTAGAAGCATTATGATGCGGATCACGATACGGACGTGTAAAATTCAGCTCTCCGTTTTTCAATTCTCCGGCAACTGAATGTATTATACATGTTTCTAAAGCTTCTTCCGCTGTTAACGGTGGTAAAATTGATGTTAACCTTGAAGCGAGCATAGATTTCCCTGAACCGGGAGGACCTATCATAAGCATATTATGAGAGCCGGCTGCCGCAATTTCTAAAGCACGTTTTGCACTTTCTTGCCCTTTAATATCTGCTAAATCTAATTTATTTTTCAATGTTGTTGCTTTTTTTGCGGTCGGCATAGGTAAAATTTGATTACCCTTGAAATGATTTATCAGTGCAAGTAAGCTTGGTGTAGCTATAATATTTTTCAATCCGCCCCAAACTGCTTCACTTCCCTGAGCCAACGGGCAAACCAAACCCTTGCAATCTTTGTTACATTTGATTGCAACCGGTAATATACCGTTTACGGGCATTACCGAATTATCGAGCCCCAATTCACCCAAAATGACATAATCGGAAATCTCATCCTGAGGCAAAATTTTCATACAAGCTAAAATACCGCAAGCAATAGCCAAATCAAAATGAGAGCCTTCTTTTAACAAATTAGCCGGAGCTAAATTAACAGTTATACGCTCGGCAGGAAAACTTATACCAATGGCCGAAAAAGCTGCCCTGACGCGTTCTTTGCTTTCAGCAACAGCTTTGTCCGGAAGACCTACAATATTAAATGCTGGCATACCCGAACTTATCTGGACCTGTAAATCTACATCCAAAACATCTAATCCGCTAAAGGCTATGGTATTTATTCTGGCCTGCATATATGTTACCACCTCGGAACTTGCTCGTCCTTACGCCAACGACGTGTCGGATATGTGTCTGCCTTTAAGGTATCATATTCTGCCACAAGTCTGGGAATGTCAGTTAAACGAACAAATCCTTTTGCTTCAAATTCTGCAGCACAATACTCGGCACTATAATAAGCCGATTGATAGCAATAAGCCAAAACTCTGGTGTTTGGATTTTGCAAAGCTATCATATCTTCCTGATACGGAGCAACCTGAACGGTCGGAACTTCATCTTGATGGTTAACACAAGATGCCAACACAAATAACGGCATTAAGAGCCAAAATCTATTTAATTTTTTCATGCGCATATAATCCTTAGTATAAAGATAGATTCAAGCTACAACAAATTTATTAAAATAATCTTTATAAAAAAATGCTTGCAAAAATAAAGTTTTTGTGTATATTAGCGCTTGTCCCTTGCCGCTAAAATTTTTTTTGCGGCTATACATTTAACCGGACACTTGATAAAAGTGTCTATTTGTTGAGAATCCATAAGGAGATAAAATATGGCAAATTACGAGAGCGTGCTTATCGCACGTCAAGACCTCGGTGCCTCTCAAGTAAACGCTTTAGTTGAAAATTTAAGCGAAGTTCTTAAAAGAGAAGGCGGCGAAGTTGTTAAAACAGATAACTGGGGTTTAAAAAACCTTGCTTATCGTATCAAGAAAAACCGCAAAGGACATTATGTTTTGTTAAACATTGTTGCTCCTGCAAAAGCAATCTTTGAATATGAACGCTTGATGAGATTAAACGAAGACGTTATTCGTTATATGACAATCAAGGTTGATGAATTCAACAACGAAATGGCATCTGATGAAGATATCGCTGCCGTTGAATCTGAAGCTTAAGGAGAACAAAAATGGCAAAACAATCATTTTTTAAAAGAAAAAGTTGTCCTTTTTCCGGTGAAAACGGATTAAGAATTGACTATAAAGATGTTAAGCTTCTTTCCAGATTCATATCTGAAAAAGGCAAAATCATCCCGAGCCGCATTACTTCTGTTTCTGCTAAAAAGCAAAGAGAATTGGCTCGTGCAATCAAACGTGCTCGTTACATCGGCTTATTGCCGTATGTGGCTAACTAAGGGAGGAATGGAACATGGAAGTTATTCTTCTTGAACACGTAGAAAAATTAGGTAAAATGGGCGACAAAGTAAACGTTAAAAACGGTTATGCTCGTAACTACCTCTTGCCTCAAAACAAAGCTTTGCGCGCAACCGAAGCTAACGTTGCTTATTTTGAAAAACAAAAAGCAGAATTAGAAGCTCGCAACCAAGCTTTGTTTGATGAAGCTTCTAAAAAAGCTGAAGCATTAAAAGGCTTCAAAACCGTTCTTATTCGTCAAGCTGCCGAAACCGGTCAATTATACGGTTCTGTTACCATTCGTGACATTGCCGTTGCTGTTAAAGAAGCCGGTTTTGATGTTGAGCGTCGTTTGGTATATTTGGAAAAGCCAATCAAAGATTTGGGCGTATACCAAGTTAAACTCAACTTGCACCCTGAAGTTTCACAAACAATTTTGGTAAACGTTGCCAGAACTGCCGATGAAGCTAAAAAACAGGAAAAAGCTTTTTCACAAGAATAAGTTTTTAAGTAAAAAATCTCCGCATATTTTGCGG
>JBGVOY010000162.1:0-2221 GCA_045126755.1 Alphaproteobacteria bacterium
ATATACTTATTCGGTTGCTTGGATGAATGCATTTAACGAATACCTTAGAGTTTCTGGTGTTTGGACGGGGGATAAGTCAGTACGTACAGCAATGCAAGAATATAACGCTACGTTACAAGCAGAACTTACGCAAATGCAATATATGCTTTAAAAGCAACTTCCGTCCTCTAAAAATGTAATTTTTTTGGAGGGCGGTTAGAAAATTTCGCAAAGGACTTTTATATGAATGAAATTATAATAGAAAAGAAAAGAAAACAAAGGGCAAGGAAAGAGAATCTTATAGCAAATTTGTATATTTTACCTATCTTTCTTACTTTTACCGTGTTTGCGGCAATTCCAATGCTAATGTCGGTGTTGTTCAGTTTTACGACGTATAATCCAATAAAACATAACAATTTCTTTTCTGTATTACCTGAAATTTTTAATGGGATAGAATGGTATAAGGCGCTGTTTACAAATCTTGCTTACTCTGAATCATTCAAGAACGCTTGTTTAAATACGCTATTTTATTTGTTTGAAGTACCAATTAGTATTACAATTGGAGCGTTTTTTGCTTGGTTAATTAATAACAGTAAAATTCGCGGTGGGAAAATTTATAAAATGCTATTTTATGTTCCAGTAGTCAGTAGTGCAGTCGCAATTAATCTTGTTTGGCGATATATTTTCGACCACGATTACGGTATTGTCAATCAAATGTTAAATACGACGACTATTTATTGGTTACGTGACCCAATTCTTGTTAAAATTGCTATTAACATAAAAAACGTTTGGGCTAGAATAGGTGCGTGTATCATTTTGATTTCGGCGACAATGGATACGGTGGATAAATCCATTTATGAAGCCGCTGATATTGATGGCGCTGGCGAAATTAGGAAATTTTTTAAACTTACTCTACCGCATTTAGTACCAGTAATTTTCTATTTGTTAATAACTGGTATTAATGGCGCAATGCAATCTTATGCAGATTCAAAGATTTTTGCTGAAGGTTCTTATGAAGCACAAAGTTTGGTATTCTTTATTTGGCAAAAAGGTATAGGAACGTATAACTACGGTATCGCTAGTGCGGCAAGCGCATTGCTTGCAATAGTAATGTTTGCATTGACGTTGTTGCAATTCAAAATTTCTCAAAAAGGGGTAAATGAATGATGATTAAGCATTTATCAAATAAAGACTCTTTGAAAAATAGAATCACAATAGTTTTATTATATTTGGTTTTGGCGATTTCTCTTTTAATTGTAGTTTTTCCCTTTGTTTGGATGTTTTTGACTAGCATAAAAACAGTGGATGAAGTTCGCGATTTTGTCTTTTTTCCGCAGTCACCCCAATGGGGGAATTATTTAACGGTCACACAAAAAGTGGATATACCGAATTCAATGTTAAATACTTTAATTGTAGCTTTTGCGCAAATACCGTCGGGCTTGTTTTTTAGCGCAATGGCGGCATATTCGTTCTCTAAACTTAAATTAAAACATAAGACGGCTAAATTTATGACGATTATGAGCGCAATGATGATGCCGTATGCGGCAATTATGTTACCGCAGTATCAAATTTTTAGAAGTTTTAATTTATTAAATACTTTAGCTCCGCTTTTTTTGCCAGGGATGTTTGGAAATACTGTAGCGATGTTCTTCTTTATGCAATACATGGAGTCTATTTCCAATTCTTATCTTGAAGCGGCGAAAATGGACGGATGTAATTCGTTTAGAGCTTTTATTAGTATCGTTTTGCCGTTGATGAAACCTGCGCTTATGGCACAGGCAATCTTTTGGCTTGTGGCAATATGGAATGATTATTTTGGGCCGAGTATTTATCTTTCGGACAGCCGTAAATTGACGTTGCAGGTAGCGTTAGCTTTTCTCAATAGCACGAATGGTGTTGCGGATAAACCGTTGATTATGGCGGCGGCGTGTATTACTTGTTTGCCTTTGTTTATAATTTACATTATTTTTCAAAAGCATTTTGTCGGTTCTTTATCCATTTCCGGGATAAAAGGTTGATTAGGAGAAAAATTTATGAAAAAAAACACAATTCGTTTTTTATTGACATCAATGTTATTGGGGGCACTGACCTGTGTAATGGTAGCGTGTTCAAATCCAAACGATGGTCAAAAATATAAAATTAGTTTTGATTCTAACGGCGGAAGTTTTGTCGCACCTATTACCTACACGGTAGGACAGGATTTTAGAATGCCGGCAAAACCTACCCGCTACGGACATAAGTT
>JBGVOY010000163.1:0-23782 GCA_045126755.1 Alphaproteobacteria bacterium
TTCATTTAAAAAATCAGAAAAAGCTATTTGCTCAACTCTTGACATACGAGCTTTTTCGCTAAACGAACTTACAATAGCCGATAATAGCAAAAATATGACAAGCCAAATAACTAAGTTTTTACCAGATTTCATCTAATCCATCCTTTAATTTTTTTTCACTAACAATTTATATAGGATGTAATCTTAAAAAACTCAAGAGGATTTATAAATTTGCTAACCGTAGAAATAAAGTAGCATAGATGTTAACCAAACGTTTGCTTATCCACCTATTTGTTTGAAGGCCATCAATTTTTGACGTAACATCTTATGCGTCATTACTTCTTGAGTTCTAAGGTTTAGTTTTTCTTGAACATCAACACCACTGATTTTTACATTTTCCGAACCTCCGTGGTTATAATATACTTCACTGAAGTTTGCTTGTATAAGAAACAGGTTTTTTGTGGATGTAAGGTCTTCATTTTTAGAGGCATCAACAAAGGCATTAACAATTTTTCCGAAAGCTTCTTCTTTTTGTTCTTCAGTTGCCTTCGGATTAAATTGAAACCCTGAAATATTTATTTTGTCGTCATATATCAATGCCATAGCTTCATCTTTTGATGCAGGAAATACCGGATTATCATCGTTATCTTTGTATACTGGAGTTACTACGTTTGGATCAGCTTCTTTAATGGCGTCGATAAACCCTTTTCTTAAAAAATATCCGCGAATTTGAGCATTATGTCTTAGTCCGTTCTTATCTACTCCAAGAGCCGTATCGCCGGTATATGCAAAAAATTTAACTCCGGTTCCAAAATGTTGCATAACGTATGTTGTATTACCCGATTGCAAATCAGCAGTATCTCTTTTCATATATTGCATATATTTTCTCCTATAGTATTTAATAATAAGTATAAGTTAAAGTAACATAAAATATAAATTATTGCAATATTAAATATTGCTGTAAAAATGTGTTGAGTATTTTATTTTACGGATTATACTACAGCTCAAAATAAAAAAAGGAGATACAATGCAAATCAGCGCCAGATACCAAGCAATTTATGAGCTTATAAGCCAAATTTTCAAAGATGAAAAACCGGCAGATAATATAATTAACGAATATGTAAGACATCGTAAATATATAGGCTCTAAAGACCGTCGTTTTATTGTTGATACGGTTTGGGATATTATAAGACATCGTATGCGTTTGGAGTTTGATGCCCAAAGCAAAGATGTTCGTAAAATTTTGCTTGTTTATCTTAAAAATGAAGATTTTGACATTGTGGCGGATGGTAGCGAATATGGGCTAAAAAGTTTAAGCAAAGAAGAAAAAAACTGGTTAAAATCTTTAAGCGATGATGTGTATCCCGAATATGTTGAAAACGAATGCCCGAAATGGCTTTTTGAAAAATTAAACAGTTTTGCTCTTGCTCAAGCACTAAACACAACGGCACCGGCAGATTTAAGAGTTAATATGGAAAACCGAGAAAGCGTTAAAAAAAGGCTTCAAAACGAAGGACTGTTTTTTAGCTCAACTCCATATTCTCCATATTGTTTGCGTTCTGCCGAAAGGGTAAATTTAAATAATTGTATGGCATATCAGGAAGGTTTGGTAGATGTGCAAGATGAGTCTTCTCAAATAGCGGCTATATTATGCAATGTTTCTCCTGATGAAAAAGTTATAGATTATTGTGCCGGTGCCGGCGGAAAAAGTTTGGCGATTGCGGCTATTAACCGAAATGATGGAACAATTTTTGCCCATGATGCCAATTTTAACCGAATGGATGCTATAAAAGACAGAGCTGCACGACTGGGAATACGCAATATTAAAATTGTGCGCAATTTAGATGTTGAACCTTATGATAAATTTATTGTTGATGCACCTTGTTCGGGGAGCGGAACTTTAAGACGTTGTCCTGATGCAAAATTTAGGCTTAATGAAAACAAAATTGCTGAACTTAATAAAGAACAGCTTTCAATTTTGGAAACAGCCTACCATAATACTAAAAAAGGCGGATATATCGTTTATATGACTTGTTCGGTGCTAAAAGAAGAAAACGAAGATGTCGTAAATGCTTTTAAACAAAAGCATACGGATATTGATTTTGTAAATCATCAAGCATTGTGGGAAAAAAAGTTAGACACGCCTTATCCGTGCAATAGCGAAAATTATGTAAAGCTTTCTCCGCTTACAACTAACACGGACGGCTTTTTCTTTTGTATGATGAAAAAACAAAGCTAAACTTTTCCTTGACATTTATTACCCCCTTAGATAATCTGACCTCACATCAGTTGATTGCTGATGTGAGGTTTGAAAGCCTCTAACTGGTTGTTCGTAGAACGAACTTAAAAAGCTATCTTTTTGCCTATGGCAGGAAGGTAGCTAATAAGACGTATTTATATGTCAAATACGCTACACTATTCCAGTTAATAGCTTTCAACTTCCTGCTACCTCTAATCAAGGTGGCATTTTTTTGTTGTAACTGTTTTTGGAGAACTTTTGATGGATATCGAAAAATTGTATAAACTCCACGATTTAAAAGAAAAGGGTATTATCACAGCAGAAGAATTTGAAATAACAAAACAACAAATTCTTGATGATGCAGCAAATGAAGGAGAGGCAAGCCTCAGAACAAATAGCTACTGTTATATTTATAAATCTTTATGGGAATATTTTAATGAGTGTTTAATTGATAAATATGCTTGTTTTAAAGGTCGCGCAAGTAGAAAAGAGTTTTGGGGATATCAGTGGTTTAGAATGCTGATAGGAGTATTTCTTGTTCTTTTTTTGGGGTTGTTTATAGATGTTATGGGCGGTATATTTATCGTTTCTGTAATGTTTTTGTTGCCGGATTTGGCAGTGTTGATAAGGCGTTATCATGATGTAGGCTTGTCTGCTGCGTGTTTTGTATTATCTTTTGTTTTTTCACTCGTTTTAATACCTATTTTATTGTTTTTTGGGATTTTAGCTTATTATGATTCTGGTGCATATATTATGGAACTTGTTCAGTCGGTTTCTATAGGGGGTGCTTGTTTGTTTAACTGTATTGTGGGTTTAATCAAAAGTGAACCTAAAGAAAACAGATATGGTCCGATTCCGGATGGTGTTTTAGTTTAAGAAAGGAGTAAATAAAATGGAAATTTTTGGAATAGTTATAATGTTAATACTTGCTTGCATTATAATATATTGGGTTGTTCAGGTGCCGATTATGATTGCAAAAAATAGAGGCATTTCAGAAGGAGAGTTGCAAACAATTGCAGTTTTAAGTTGGTGCGGTATTTTAATCGGTATCACATGGTTTGTTGCACTTATTCTATCGCTTGTTTGGACACCCAAAAATTGGATTGAAAAAAAGTCGCAAGAGGAAAAATTGTTACCTTCCAATAGTCTTGAGTCGTTAGAAAAATTGGCCGCCTTAAAAGAAAAGGGGATTATTACGGAAGAAGAATTTGTAAGAGAGAAACAAAAAATACTTTTTTACAGATAAAACAAAAGGGCAGAGGTCTTAACCAATGCCCTTTTTTAGTGTTTTTGAGCTGATTTTTATTTTTTCTTAGCTTCAATAATTTCTACAACTTTATTGATAACTTGTTCTGCATTCATATCTGATGTGTCTATCAAAATGGCATCTTCGGCCGGTTTTAATGGAGCAGAAGCACGCTCTTGGTCACATTTATCACGAGCAATCATATCTGATAAAACTTTCTCCGCTTACAACCAATACGGACAGTTTTTTCTTTTGTATGCTAAAAAAAGAGAATTAAAGTTTTTTCTTGACAATTTAAAGCCTGTTGAATAATCTAAAACCGCAACAGTTGATTACTGATGTGAGGTTTAGAACCCTCTGATAGTTGTTTGTAAACAAATGTAAAAAACTACCTTTTTGCTTATAGCAGGAAGGTGGTTAAATAAGGTGTATGTATATACCAAATAAACTACACTATTCTATCAATAGGTTCTAACTTCCTGCTACCTCTAATCAAGGTGGCATTTTTTGTTGTAACTGTTTTTGGAGAACTATTGATGGATGTAGAAAAGCTTGAAAAACTCCACGAGCTAAAAGAAAAAGGGATTTTAAGTGCGGAAGAATTTGAAATTCAAAAAAAAATACTTATGAGAGAAAACTCGAATAAAGTTATTTATTCTGCTTATCCTCAAAGTAATAATAAATCTTTAATATTACTGATATGTTTTTTAATATTATTGAGTGTTTTATTTGTTGGGTATGTTTTGGTTGCTGTCCCTTATTTTAATAATAAAAAAATGGAAGAGCAGGTAACCCAAGAAGTTGAAAGCGTGAAAATGATTATTGCAAACATAAGAACCTTGTATTCTTCTCAAGGTAATTATAGCGGTTTGAATAATAACACAGCTAAAATGTTAGGTATCGTTCCTAAACAAATGTACGAATCAGAAGATAGCAATATCATAAAAAATTCTTATGGAAACAAAGTAGAAATAACAAGTCTTGGTTGTGGAGGGTATGGTTACGGTTATAATTATTACCGTTATGAAGATAACTGTTTTAAAATAATATCCGAAGGGATTTCTCAACAAGCTTGCAGTAAAATTATAGAACAAATAGGGGCTTATGCAGATGTATCTATAACAAATGCAGATAGTTGCTCTAATTGCGGTAATAGCGGTTGTAATATAAAAATTGTTGTACTTTAAGGAGTGAAAGAAGATGGATGTAGAAAAATTGGAAAAACTCCACGAGCTAAAAGAAAAAGGGATTTTAAGTGAAGAAGAATTTAATTTACAAAAAGCAGAGCTATTGTCGAATGTTCGAACAGTTTTTTCTAATAGTACCGGAAAAATAAGAAAGAAAGGTGTTAGTTGGGAAAATGTTGGGATATCTTTTTTTGTAGCAACTATTTGGTCTTTAATAGCAGCAATCTGTTTGATCTATTCTTTTAATTTAGCACTTTTGTATATCTTTATATCAGCACTATGTATGTGCGGTGTAGCTATGCAGTTAAATACCAGTAAGTATGAAAATAGCTGTTCTGAAGTTTTTGTATTTATAGGTGTTTTAGGACTCGGTGGAATTGGAGTATGGATAATTATGTACCTGTTTTTGCAAATTGGATGTGGTAACTTAGCGCTAAAAAAACATAAGAAAGAGGTAAGATGGTGGAACGACACTAATTATAAAAAAATTAACAATAAGATAAAGGAGTAAAATAAAATGGAAAATATAGAAGCATTTGATATTTTGGGAAATTTAATATTTTTGATAATTATTTGTGTTGTAATATATTGGATTATTCAAGTTCCGATTATGATTGCAAAAAACAGAGGTATTTCAGAAGGAGAATTGCAAACAATCACAATTTTAAGTTGGTGCGGTATTTTAATTGGTATCACATGGTTTGTTGCACTTATTCTATCGCTTGTTTGGACACCTAAAAATTGGATTGAAAAAAAGTCGCAAGAGGAAAAATTGTTACCTTCCAATAGTCTTGAGTCGTTAGAAAAATTGGCCGCCTTAAAAGAAAAGGGGATTATTACGGAAGAAGAATTTGCAAGAGAAAAAGCAAAAATACTTTTTTACAGATAAACAAAAAGGGCAGAGGTTTTTACCAATGCCCTTTTTTTAATGATAATACAATTTTTATTTTTTCTTTGCTTCAATAATTTCTATGGCTTTATTGATTTCTTGCTCTGCCGTCATATCTGATGTGTCAAATACAATAGCATCATCTGCCGGTTTTAATGGAGCAGAGGCACGTTCTTGGTCACGTTTATCACGAGCAATCATATCGGCTAAAACCTTTTCATAAGTCGTGTTTATGCCTTTGGCAACAAATTCGTCATAACGGCGTTTTGCTCTAACTTCCGATGTTGCGGTTACAAACAATTTAACATCGGCATTGGGGCAAACAACCGTTCCGGTATCACGGCCGTCATAAATTACACCGTTTGCCGGTGTCCCGTCCGCAAAAACCGGATTTAGTGCAAAATCTTGCTGCATTTTAAGAAGAGCAGCTCTGACTTTCGGAAGTGCCGAAACTTTTGAAGCCGCACCGCCTCCGATATCTGAACGAAAATCAGGATGTTTTGAAAGAGCCATCATTTTTTCAAAGGTAAGATTTTTTGCAATTTTTTCAGCCATTTCCTCATCTTCAAGGTTAAGGTTTTGCAATACCATATCCAAACCTACCGCACGATAAACCATACCGGTGTCGAAATATGCAAATTTATAGTGTTTAGATAAATATGCCGAGAGCGTTCCTTTTCCTGCTGCGGCAGGTCCGTCAATTGTGATAATCATATTTTTTTCCGTTTATTTGTTGAATGTTATTTATTCTTTAACACATATTTTGTTATTATGCATTCAATATTTAACTTTATGCAAAAGATTTTTTTAAGGATTTATTTGAATTGAGTAAGAAAAACCGCATAAGAATGTATGTAAATAATGAGCTTGATATAAATACACGACTTGTATGTGATGAAAAACAAGCGCATTATTTATTAAATGTTATGCGCTTAACCGTAGGCAATGAAGTTTTTGTGTTTAACGGAAAAGACGGAGAGTTTTGTTCTGAAATTGAAACGGCTCAAAAGAAAAAGTGCGTTTTAAAGGTCGTTTCAAAATATTGCCAATATTGTGATACTCAGGATGTGTGGCTTGTATTTGCGGTTTTAAAAAAAGATAATACCGATTTGGTGGTAGAAAAAGCAACAGAACTTGGTGTCAGAAAAATTATTCCCGTTATAACCGAATACACTTCTAATTCAAAGACCAGAACAGATCGTTTGCAAGCAATATCCATAGAGGCTTCGGAACAATGCCGGCGTCAAGATGTTCCCAAAGTATGCGAATGCACAGATTTGCAAAAACTGTTATCAAATTGGGATAAAAATCGTAAGCTGATATATTTGGATGAAAGTTTAAAATCAGGTTCTGCACAAGAGCAAATGCCTAAGTGCAAGGCTCCGGTTGCAATTTTAACGGGACCGGAAGGTGGATTTTCTGAAAAAGAACTGGAAATATTAAGAAATTTGGATTATACTTTCGGAGTATCGCTCGGAAACCGAATTTTAAGAGCTGAAACAGCAGTCATCGCATCGCTTTCTTGTTGGCAAAGTTATGCAGGCGATTGGCAGTAAAATTTAGGAGAAAATATTTGAAAATACTTATAGCAGATGATCACGAGTTGTTTTTGAATGGACTTGAATTTGTTTTAGGAACAGAGTTTAAAGACGCAAAAATTGTTACGGCTAAAAGTTATACGGAAATTTTTGAAAGACTAAAAAAAGAGACCGATTTTGATTTGATAGTTACCGATTTGGCCATGCCCGGTTCAAATTGGATTGAAGCTTTAGATAAAATGCACGAAGAAGCAAAAGATGTTCCGATAATCATAATTTCGGCCGTGTTTGATAAAGAAATTTTACAAAGAACCCTAGAAGTAGGGGTGGCAGGTTATATTCCAAAGTCTTCTTCAAATGCAGTTATCATGAGTGCTATAAATTTGGTTTTGGCAGGAGGCGTTTATATTCCGAAAGAATTATTATCCAATAAAATTGATAATAACGAATTAACTCAAGAAATAAAACGCCTTAAAAGTTTAAGTGAAAATGAGCTTAAAAAAGGCGATAAAAAATTAACTCCCAGACAAATCGATGTTATTAAGGCTATCGGAAGAGGTTTGCCTAACAAGTTAATTGCTTATGAGCTTGGTTTGACTGAAGGAACAGTTAAGGTTCATATTACCGTGATATTGAAGATATTGGGAGTAACAAACCGAACAGCCGCTCTTATGGAAGCCGTGAAACAAGGTTATATCGACCAAGAAGATGTATATTTATAAGGATAAGAAACAATGAAATATAATATGGTAAAAAGTTCAAAAGCAGTTAAAACTCCGGCTTACGTAAAAGAACTATACGCAGGCATATACGAAAATGAAAAACTTTCTCGTTTTTTGGACGATGACCGTATCGTAACACTTATGACTTTCGGTCAGCAAAATAAAATGGTTAAAGATGTGGTCGATGAAATCAGCACCAACAGCAGAGTTCTGCAAATAGGATGCACTTTCGGACGACAGATAGATGCGGTTGCCGAAAAAATAGGCGCTTACGGTAAATATACAATCGTTGATGTTTGCGCAAAACAGCTTGAAAGATGCAAAAGCAAGGCCATTTATCAAAAAATAAACTTTCAGTCTTATGACGGAAGCAAGCCTTTTACCGAAAAATATGATACGGTTATTTGTTATATGCTTCTTCATGAACTTCCGCCTGTTACAAAAGCAAAAATAATCAACAATGCTTTAGAATGTGTTGAAGAAGGCGGAAAAGTAATTTTTGTTGATTATCATAATCCGTCAAAATGGAATTTGTTGCGTTTCATCATTAAGCCGTTCAATCGTTTGTATCATCCGTTTGCCGAAAGTATGTGGAATAAAAGTATTGAAAGCTATGCTACCCATAAAGAACATTTTTATTGGCGCAAAAAAACATATTTCGGTAAATTATATCAAAAAACGGTTGCGGTAAGGCAAATCCCTAATTACGAAAAACACGCCGTAAAAAATAGTTTTTATTAAAAAACTGTTGATAATGTGCAAAATCAGAAAAAAATATTGCTTTAATTGAGATAAAGTAATAAATACTTATCAAAAGGTTAATTTTTTCGGAGAAAATAAACAATGTTATCAAAATTGATGGGCTTTTTATCAGCCGATATGGCAATAGACTTAGGAACCGCCAATACTCTTGTGTATGTAAG
Organism: Alphaproteobacteria bacterium; assembly: GCA_045126755.1. GTDB lineage: Bacteria > Pseudomonadota > Alphaproteobacteria > RF32 > CAG-239 > JAFTYO01. Next base: position 8,724 of record JBGVOY010000163.1, read on the forward strand.
AGGCCGCGGTATTGTGTTAAATGAACCGTCTGTCGTTGCAATTAAAGAATATAACGGTAAGAAACAGGTTTTGGCAGTAGGTAACGATGCAAAACAAATGTTAGGAAGAACTCCCGGTAATATTAAGGCTATTCGTCCGTTAAAAGATGGTGTTATTGCAGATTTCGAAATTGCCGAAGAAATGATAAAATACTTTATCAGAAAAGTTCACAATCGCAGAACATTTGCATCTCCGATGATTATTGTTTGTGTTCCGTCAGGTTCAACCGCTGTTGAAAGCAGAGCAATTCAAGAATCGGCTGAAGCTGCGGGCGCAAGAAAAGTATGGCTTATTGATGAGCCGATGGCTGCCGCTATCGGTGCCGGACTTCCGGTTACGGAACCTACAGGCTCAATGGTTGTTGATATCGGCGGCGGAACAACCGAAGTTGCGGTTTTATCCTTGGGCGGAATTGTTTACGCTCGTTCTGTTCGTGTGGGCGGTGATAAAATGGATGCAGCAATTATTTCTTATATTCGTCGTAATATGAACTTGCTTGTAGGTGAAAGTTCGGCCGAGAGAATCAAAAAAGAAATCGGTTGTGCTTGTCCTCCGATGAAAGGTGAGGGACGCACAATAGATATTAAAGGTCGTGATTTATTAAATGGTGTTCCTAAAGAAATTGAAGTTTCCGAACGTCAAATTGCCGAAGCCTTACAAGAGCCGGTTGCGGCAATCGTTGAGGCTGTTAAGGTTGCACTTGAAAATACGGCTCCGGAATTGGCTGCAGACATTGTTGATAAAGGTATAGTTTTAACAGGCGGCGGTGCTTTGCTTACCAATTTAGACCAAGTATTGCGTAATGCAACAGGTTTGCCGGTGTCTATTGCCGAAGAACCTTTGGCATGCGTAGCAAAGGGAACCGGAAATGCTTTAGATAACTTGGAAAAATTCAAGAGCGTTTTATCTTCTATGTATTAAAGGCGCTGTTTTAGGAGATGATAATTGAAACGTCGCCGTATACTGTTTATAAAGTTAAGTCAATTTAAAATTTTTATCAGAAAAGTTTTAATTGCCGCTATATTTGTATCCGCCTTAGCTTTTATGATGTTAAGCAAGGCGGATAACGTCGTTTTAAATAAAACAACGGGAACGGTTTCGGCAATTTTAAGTCCTATCATTAAAATTATGCAATTCCCCGGTCATATTATTTATACCGGATACGAAAAAGCCTTAGATATCGCCAATGTATATGAACAAAATAAAGAGCTTAAAAAAGAAAATGCCGAATTATTGATGATAAAAAATAAGCTAAGAACCCTGCAGGCCGAAAATAAAATTTTAGGAACAATGTTAAATTATGAAAATTTGCCTGAAGAAAAGTATGTTACGGCCAAAGTGGTTGCTGAAGAAGGTGATGGTTTTTCACATTCGTTGATAGTTTATATCGCAAATAACCATAATGTTATGAAAAATCAGTTGGTTTTAGGCAACGATAGTGTCGTCGGCAGAGTTGAGTCGGTATCAGGCAAGTATGCAAGAGTTATTTTAATTACGGATATCAGTTCTAAAATTCCGGTTATTGTGGAAAGAAGTCGAGAAAAGGCAATACTTTCGGGAGACAATACGTTGGTGCCTAAACTTTTATATACCGACATAGACGCTGATATTAAAAAAGGCGATCGCATTGTAACATCAGGAGTGGCAGGTGTATTTCCTGTAGGTTTGCCTATCGGTATTGTGAGTGCAACAGAGAAGGATATACAAGTAAGACCGATTAGCGATATTGAACGACTTGAGTTTGTTAAAATAGTTGACTATGGTATATATCAGGATGTTCTGAAAATATATGATGAAAATAAAGGAAAATAAGATGGACGATTCGTTTTCCGATATTGTGAGCTATCAACTGAAAAAGCTGCTTCCGTTAATAAGCACAATATTGCTTATCTTGGTTGCGTATATTCCCGTTCATGTTCCTTTATCAAAATTTTTAAGAGCCGATATCGGAATTATATGTGTTTATTTTTGGGCTTTATATCGTCGAGATTTATTTGGCCCGGTTTCGGTTGCAACTATCGGTATTGTCGCCGATAGTCTGAGTTCTGTGCCGTTAGGTGTTAATATTTTTACGTTTATGTTGGTCTATGTGTTAGCAACAACTTACGGAAATTTTGTAAACACAAAACCGTTTATTGTCAGTTGGAGCGGTTTTGCTATTATATCATTTGTGGCATTTTTTTCAAAATGGTTGGTATTATCGGTATATTATAGCTGCTTTTTATCGCTTATAGGGGTTTTATTGGCTTTTGTAGCTACCGCTTTAATATATCCGTTAATAGCCAGATTAAATATGTTTGTGCAAAATAAGTTCTTGGCAAATGAAGAGGTTGTCTATGAACAGAGATAATGATAAAGGAAAAGTTTTGCTTTCTCGCACAATGCTTATTGCACTTGTGAACTTTTTTTTATTGTTTGTTCTGATTGGCAGATTATATTATTTGCAAGTTGTGGAAGCATTAAAATATAAAACACTGGCAGACGAAAATCGTATTTCAACACGTATGTTGGTTCCGGCAAGAGGTAACGTTTTTGATAGAAACGGTGTTTTGCTTGCAGGCAACAGGCAAAATTTGTCAGCAATGATTATTGCGGAACAAACCGTCAGCGTCGATGAAACAATAAAAGAATTTCAAAAATATGTAGAACTTACGGATAAAGAAGTAGAAAAAATAAAAAAAGAGATAAAAAATCATCGTAAATTTGTTCCCGTTAAGTTAAAAGATAATTTAACTTGGGAGCAAGTTTCAGCACTATTGCTAAACAATGCCTCTATTCCCGGAGTTGTTATTGATGAAGGTCTGAACAGATTTTATCCGCTGGGTGAATATACTGCTCATTTTTTGGGCTATGTCGGAAGTGTCGACGAAAAAGAAAAGGGTGACGACCCTCTGTTAACGCTTCCCGGATTTAAAATAGGTAAATCGGGGTTGGAAAAGTTCTATGAAGATAAGTTACGAGGTGTCAGCGGCAGTGTTAAACTAGAGGTAAATGCTTATGGCCGCATTATGAAAGAAATTGAACGAGATAACGGAAAAGAAGGAAAAGAACTTCATTTGACCATTGACAGCAATTTACAAAAATTTGCTCAAGACGCATTTGCAAATCATAGTGGCGCAGCTATAGTAATGGATGTTCATAGCGGTGAAATTTTAGCATTTGTATCAGTTCCGTCTTTTGATCCTAACTTATTTACAAGCAGTATTTCTCATAGCGATTGGCAAAAACTTTTATATGATGAAAAAAATCCGCTTGTAAATAAGGCAATCACCGGACGATATTCTCCCGGCTCAACATTTAAAATTGCTGTTGCTTTGGCTGCACTTGAAAATAAAACCATAACCGAAAATAAAACATTTAATTGCACAGGTGCCATGCCTTTGGGAAATCATGTTTTTCACTGTTGGAAACATTTCGGACACGGTCCTCAAACTCTGGTTGATGCCATTAAAAATTCTTGCGATATATATTTTTACGAAGTGGCAATGCTTTTAGGTATTGAGAAAATTGCTGATATGGCAAAAAAATTAGGACTTGGATTTAAAACGGGAATTACGCTTGAACACGAACAAAACGGCTTAATACCAAGCAAAGAATGGAAACTGAAAAGATTTGGAGAAAAGTGGCAAAAAGGAGAAACAGTTCTTGCCGGCATAGGACAAGGATATGTGCAGGTTACTCCGTTACAGTTGGCAGTGATGACTTCAAGAGTTGCAAACGGCGGATACGAAGTTACTCCTTCTTTCACAAAATTAAGCTTAAAAGAAAAAGGTAAAATTAAAAAATTACCGATTTCACATAAAAATCTTGAAATTGTGAAACAAGGAATGTTTGAAGTTGTAAACGGTGAAAGAGGAACGGCAGTTTCTTCGGCATTTAATATTGACGGGGCAAAAATGAGCGGTAAAACCGGAACAACGCAAGTAAGAAGAATTAGTATGAAAGAGCGTAAAAGCGGTATAATTAAAGATGAAGATTTGCCGTGGAAAATGCGAAATCATGCCTTATTTGTCGGTTTCGCTCCGCACAATAAGCCTAAATATGCAGTTGCTGTTATAGTGGAGCATGGCTCCTCAGGGTCAGGTGTCGCGGCTCCGATTGCATCAAAAATTTTACAAAAAGCTATTGAACTTAATATTTAACGGAAAAATATATGTCAAGACACTATGAGCAAAGATTTAAAGGATTGAACCTTTCACTAAAAGATAAGTTTTTCAACTTAAACTTTGGCTATATTTTTTGCATATTATTATTAGCCTTAATCGGAATTATTACATTATATTCTGCGGCAAACGGTAATTTGTATCCGTGGGCAATTAAACAACTGATAAGATTTTGTGTTTGTTTTGTTATCATGATTGTTTTGGCGGTTGTGGATATAAAGGTTTATATGAAATATTCGTATGTGGCATATTTTTTAGTGCTTCTTTTGTTAATAGGTGTTGAAATAGGTGGACACGTCGGTATGGGCGCACAACGTTGGATAGATTTAAAACTATTTAAATTGCAACCGTCCGAATTGATGAAGATAACGCTTGTTTTATTATTGGCTAAATATTTTCAAGGCTGCAATTTGCAAAAAATTGAAAGCATAAAAGGCATAATTATTCCGACAGTTATGGCATTATTTCCGGCTACTTTGATAATTTTACAACCGGATTTGGGAACATCGTTAATGGTTCTGTTTACCACGATGGCTATATTTTTTGTTGTAGGTGTTCAATGGTGGAAGTTTGCGCTTTTAGGGGTAGGCGGTTTAATTACAGCGCCGATTGCATGGCACTTTATGCACCAATATCAAAAAAACAGAGTGCTTACATTTTTAGATCCTGAACGTGATCCGTTGGGAACAGGCTATCATATTATTCAATCAAAAATAGCATTAGGCTCCGGAGGTGTGTTCGGTAAAGGTTTTTTAAGCGGAACACAAAGTCACTTAAATTTTTTACCGGAAAAACACACTGACTTTATTTTTACGATGCTTTCGGAAGAATTCGGCTTAATCGGCGGAAGTTTTGTTATTTTACTGAATTTAATCATTATTGCCTATGGCTATATATTTGCATTCAGAACAACAAGTTATTACGCAAAACTGGTAATTATAGGCTTAAATACCAACTATTTTTTGTATGTATTTATAAATATCGCCATGGTTTTGGGTTTGTTACCGGTTGTAGGTATTCCGTTGCCTCTAATTTCATACGGCGGAACGGTAATGCTTTCTGTTATGGCGAGTTTCGGAATCATACTATGTATGGATGTAAACAGGCATATTAACATAGGCAGAAGCTCTTTCGGAGATGATTAGTAAGTTATTTCCATAAGATGTATAACGAGCAAGATTTACCTTCTTCGCATACGCTATACATTTCGAATATTTTTGATACCATTACAGTGTTTAATCAGTCATTATTATCTGTAATCATTAGTTTTTTTACCAAAAGTGTATCCTTTCTTAACAGCAGCGGTATGACTGTTATTGCAAGCAATTAAATATCCTTTGCGCTTTTCTGATATTTGCAAAGCTTCCTTTTGCATACCTTCGGCTGTGTAAAGAGGAACAAGCTTATCACAGATACTGATTTTTTCTTTAAATTTCTTAACACGTCCCCAATCTTGATAATTAACCAACTGCATTGCTTCGGTATATAGGTCAATTTTTTCTTTATTGGTTTTAGCTTGATGAATTTTTATTTTCATAATTTCATCAAATCTGTCTTGTCTTTCTTCTTTTTTAGCAATTTTTTCTTCTGCATCATGTATGGATTTTTCTTGCTCATAAGACTTTTTCAAAGCGGTATAATTGTAATATGAGCTATTTTTTGTTTTTTTAATTATTTCGTTTAATAATTTTAATCTTTCATCAATAGGTATGCTTTTCATAAAATATTGCATACGTTTTGCATCAATATTTAGGGGATCATGGTCAAATTCTCCGGTGTTTTCTTTGATATTTGCCACTCTTTTTTTCATAATATTAAAACGAGCTCTTTTATCTTCCGGACATAAGCATTCGCAAATATCATATTGCAAATTATACAGCTCATTTCTGATTTTTGCTTCAGGTAAATTGTTTTTACCGAAAATATTTAAAACAGCGGTGGTATGGCGATATGTTTTTTCAAAAAAATCTTCATCGCAATCAGTGGAAAATTCTTGCAAATCTTCTTTTAACAACTCAATAGTTTCAATATGTTTGCGTAAATATTGAGGAACACGCTCAAGCAACATATCTATATGTTCTTTTCGGCTGTGTTGATGAGGATTTTTAAGCTCCATACCGGCGAGCTTGTATAAATCTGCTAAAGATTTTGAGGATAATTGCGCATCATAATCGCCACCGACACAGTGATAAGCATAGTCATAAAAAATTTTTTGCGCTTGCTGTTTACTTAGTGAGACCATGTCAAAAACCTTATAACTTTTTAACCATTTTAGCAAAAGTAATACCTTGCTCTTCAAACAAGTTTCCTTCTTGTTTGTATCCTAACTTTTCGTAAAAAGCTACAACGGATAGCATTGCGTGCATTACAATTTCGGTAAAACCTACTTCTTTTGCTCTTTTTTGCGCATATTCAACCAATGCGCGCCCTACACCTTTTCCTTGGCATGACGGGCTAACGGCAACTTGCATTAAACGAACTTGTTCATCGTTAACGGGAGCCAGAATAAGCCCACCCACAAGCTTGTCATCTAAGTTTTCGAGGCAGCCGATATGCAGATAGCTAATCTCTTTATTTCTAAATGAATCTAAAAATTTTAAGCCTAAAGGTTCAAGCAAAACTTTGTAGCGAAGTTCAACAAGTTCGTCATAACGAGAAGAACCGAAATCAACATCAATAATTTTTAACATTATACTCTCCCTTTACTTAAAAATCTTTACTTAGTCATTAAAACATAATTTTGAGTTATTTTCAATAATATATTGCTAAAATGAAAAAAATAATTTATCAATGGCAGTAATAGGAAAAAGGAAAATAAAAATGACCGATTTAAAACATATAAGAAATTTTGCAATTATTGCACACATTGATCACGGTAAATCTACATTAGCCGACCGTATTATTGAATATTGCGGAGGTTTGCAAAAGCGAGAAATGACCGAACAGGTGCTTGATTCTATGGATATCGAAAAAGAACGCGGTATTACGATTAAAGCCCAAACCGTTCGCTTAAACTATACGGCAAAAGACGGCAATAATTATCAGCTTAATTTGATAGACACTCCCGGACACGTCGATTTTTCTTACGAAGTTTCTCGTTCTTTAGCTTCATGCGAAGGATCAATTTTGGTTGTAGATTCAACCCAAGGAGTTGAAGCTCAAACACTTGCAAATGTTTATTTAGCTATTGAAAATAACCATGAAGTTGTTCCGGTATTAAATAAAATCGATTTACCGTCGTCTGAGCCGGATCGGATTAAGCAGCAAATTGAGGATGTTATAGGTATAGATGCAACTGATGCAGTTGAAACATCAGGAAAAACGGGGTTAGGTGTGCCTGAATTATTGGAAGCGGTTGTTACAAAATTGCCTTCCCCTGCAGGAGATGATAAAGCTCCGCTGAAAGCACTCTTAATTGACAGTTGGTATGATTCGTATTTAGGTGTAATTATTTTAGTTCGTGTATACGATGGTGTGTTAAAGAAGAAAACAGCAATAAGAATGATGTCAAATAATGCTGTATACACTGTTGATAAGGTTGGTATATTTACTCCTAAAATGCAAGATACGGAAGCATTATATCCCGGAGAAGTAGGTTTTATAACGGCAAGTATCAAAAGCGTCAGCGATTGTAATATAGGTGATACCATCACAGATAACAAGTTTCCTTGTGCTGAACCGTTATCCGGATTTAAGCCTTCAATTCCTGTTGTGTTTTGTTCGATTTTTCCGACGGACTCAAGTCAGTATGAAGCATTAAAAGATGCTCTTGCTAAGCTTAAGCTTAATGATGCAAGTATAAACTATCAAAATGAGAACTCAGCCGCTTTAGGATTAGGTTTCAGGTGCGGATTTTTAGGACTTTTGCACATGGAAATTATCCAAGAGCGCATTGGTCGAGAGTTTGATTTAGATATTATCACTACTGCTCCATCGGTTGCATACAAAATTCATTTAACAAACGGCGAAGAAATAATGCTTCATAATCCTGCCGATATGCCTGATTTAAGCACGGTTGATTATATAGAAGAGCCTATGGTAAAAGCCACAATTTTGGTTCCGGATAATTATTTGGGTTCGGTATTGAAACTTTGCACGGAGCGCAGAGGAGAACAAGTAGAACTTACTTATGTAGGCTCAAGAGCTATGGTTGTTTATAATATTCCGTTAAATGAAATTGTTTTTGATTTTTATGATCGCTTAAAATCAATTACCAGCGGATATGCAAGTTTTGACTATGAATTAACAGGTTATCAAGAGTCTGATTTGGTTAAAGTTCAAATTCTGATTAACGAAGAACCGGTCGATGCACTTGCATTTTTATGTCATCGCTCGCAAGCTGAATCAAGAGGAAGACAAATCTGTGAAAGATTAAAAGATTTAATTCCCAGACACTTGTTTAAGATTCCTATTCAAGCAGCAATCGGGGGTAGGGTAGTTGCTCGTGAAACAATTTCGGCAATGCGTAAAGATGTTACCGCAAAATGTTATGGCGGCGATATAACACGTAAGCGTAAGCTGTTGGATAAACAGAAAAAAGGTAAGTTGAGGATGCGCCAATTCGGTAAGGTCGAAGTTCCGCAGTCTGCATTTATTGAAGCATTACGCATCGGGGATGAATAAAAAAATAACTGCCGTCAGGCAGTTATTTTTTTATGTTTATTTAGGAAGTAAGGGGGACCACGCAGGATCAGATGCATCATTTGGCGTAATTACCATACGTTCATTGTATCCGCTTACATCTATGGTGTATAATTTAACCGGAGCGTTTTTTAAGGCATTTCCTTTACCTTGCTTAAAATACATCAACACACGGCCATTCGGAGCCCAAGTTTGACCTTCTGCCAAATATCCGCTTGCAATTTTACGCTCGCCAGAGCCATCAGGATGCATTACACCGATATAAAATTGTCCGCCTTCAATTTTGGTAAATGAAATATAATCGCCGCGAGGAGACCATACCGGTCTGGCATAACTTCCGGAACCGAAGCTTATACGTTCAACATTTGAACCGTCGGCATCCATAACGTAAATTTGTTGTCTTCCGCCTCTGTCAGACTCAAACACAATTTTTTGCCCGTCGGGAGAATAACTCGGAGATGTGTCGATAGCCGGATGTTTTGTAAGCTGTTTTGAAGTTTTTCTCAACAAATCCATTTCATAAATTTCAGTATTACCGTTGGTTGCAAAAGAAAACAAAATTTTTGAGCTGTCAGGTGAAAATACCGGAGCAAATGTCATACCCGGAAAGTTTCCCAGAAGTTCTTGTTTACCTGTTTCAACATCCATAACATACACTTTAGGTGTAGAACCTGAAAATGACAGATAAGCAACTTTTTGCAAATTAGGAGAAAACTTCGGGGTCAAAGCCATAGTAGCACCCGAAGTTAAAAATTTATGATTTTCACCGTCTTGATCCATAATTGCTAAACGTTTTACACGTTTTTTTGCTGAACCGCTTTCCGATATATAAACAATTCTGGTATCAAAATAGCCTTTTTCACCGGTTAATCGTTCATATATCGAATCTGCAATAATATGAGCGATTCTGCGCCAGTTATCTTTTGATGTAGTATAAGATTGACCATGTAGTTGATTACCGGCAATTACGTCCCATAACCTAAAATCTACCGTAAGCTTACCGTCAGTATTTTCTGTTACGGCGCTTTGAATAAGTGCATGAGCTTTAATTGCTTGCCAATCAACAAAAGTAGGCTTTTGATCGATTGATGAAATATCTTCGATATAACTTTGTTCATCGACTAATCTGAATAATCCGCTCCTTTCTAGATCGGCAAGAACAACGTTTCTTATTTTATTGGCATAAGTTCCGAACCATTGTGTACTTGTAGTGTTGTCAATCATTTCGGGAAATGCAATCGGCATAGGCTCTCGATTAGCCCCTACAACGTTAATTTCAAGCTTTGCATAAGCGGGAATTGCAAAAAAACATAGCAAAACGGCAATTAAATTTCTGATTTTCATATTATCCTCTGTTTAAAAAATACTTTTTTACTACAATAAAACAATAATATTAAAAAACAATTAGCAATCGGTATATTTTTAAGGTTTAATTTCTATAACTGTCCCGACTTTAACATAAGACCAGATTTGTTCAATTTCACTATTGCTGACGGCAATACAACCTTTGGTCCAATCTTTATTTTTCAAAGTTTTATCAGCAACCCAATCCGGTAAAATATTCGGATATCCGTGAATTACAATATCACCACCGGGATTAAGCTGTTTTTTTCTTGCATTTAATATGTCTTGTCTACTCGGATACGAAATGGCAAGAGATAAGTGATATTTACTGTTTTTGTTTTTAAAAGCAATTTCATAAGTTCCTTCGGGAGTTCTGCCATCGCCCTTTTGCTGTTTATGTCCTTCAGGTGTAAAACCTAAAGCGATATTATAAGTAGCTACAGCCTTATCTTTAGAATAAAGCGTCATTTTTCGCACAGATTTTTCAACAACAATTTTATCTGCCGAAATTAAATGATCGTCAGAAGGCACAAATCTTGGCAGATAATACGAAGCAACAAACCAGCCGAGTGCGATATTTACAATAAACAGTATACCAAGTATACAAGTCCATAAAAGTTTACTTTTTTTCATATTTTTCAACTTTTAAAATAACCCCGTCTTGCACGCCGACAACTCTAACTTTATCACCTTGTTTTAGTGTATCATCTTCAGTTTCAACAATCCAAAAACTATCTCCGACTTTAGCTTTTGCCCTACCGTCAACAACATCTTGGTTCAGTTGATAAACTTTACCGACATAAGAAGCGGCCATATCATTTAAATTTTTATTTTTATCAGAATTCTTTTTAAGTATTTTACCGTAAAACTTCCAACCTAAAGCAGAATATACTGCAGATAATATTGCAAAGACAATCAGCGTTTCTGTGGGAGTAAAATCTATAAAACTGACTAATCCGCCCATAGTAAATGAGGCAAAGCCAAACCATATCAGATAAGTGCCCGGAGCATATATTTCGGCAATGGCAAAAAGCAGTCCGATAGTAAACCAACCTAAATATTCAATTTCTGTAATCCAATTCCAAAGTTCCATATTATCCTCTTATAGTAAAATTTTAAGGAGGCTTATTTCAAACCTCCTTAAAGGTTAAAAACGTTTATTTCTTATCCATTACTTCTTTAGCAATTTCGGCAATGCCGGCCAATGCTCCCGCAACATTTGTAGTATCGGTAGGAAGCATCAAAAGTTTTTGGTTAGGAGATGTTACAATACCTTGTAATGCTTCAATGTATTTTTGCCCTAAGAAATAATTAAGAGCTTGAGGATTTCCGTCTCTTATGGCATCGGAAACAACTTTTGTGGCCTGCGCTTCGGCTTGAGCCAAACGTTCTCTTGCTTCTGCTTCTCTGAAAGCTGCTTCTCTCTGAGCTTCGGCTACTAAAATTGCAGATTGTTTTTGAGCTTCTGCAGCCAAAATTGCAGATTGTTTTTCACCTTCTGCTTTTAAGATTTCAGATTGTCTGATACCTTCTGCTTCCAAAATATTTGCACGTTTATCACGTTCTGCTTTCATTTGGCGAGCCATGGCATCTACCAAGTCAGCAGGCGGTGTAATGTCTTTAATTTCAATACGTGTAACTTTTACTCCCCAAGGAATTGTAGCATCGTCAACAACGGAAAGTAATTTTGCATTTATTTCATCACGTTTTGATAACAACTCATCAATTTCCATAGAGCCGATAACGGTTCTTATATTTGTCATTACAAGGTTTTCAATAGATTTTTCTAATTGTGTAACCTGATAAGTAGCATTGGCGGTATTTTGAACTTGAAAGAATAACAAACCGTCAACAGAAACCATCGCATTATCTTTGGTAATAACGTCTTGAGAAGGGACTTCTATAAATCTTTCCATACGGCTGACCTTTGCGCCTATTTTTTCCATAATGGGAATAATCAAATTAAGTCCGGGGGATAATGTTCTGGTGTATTTTCCCAATGTTTCAACAGTCCACTCTTCGCTTTGCGGAACAATTCGAACCGATAATGACAAAGCAATAAAAGCAAATATTAACAAAACTAAAGCAAATTCCATAATTTTAACTCCTTTAATAATAACTAACGGTATAATTAAATCATATTTATCAAATTTTACAACCAAAACATTGAAGTTTTAAGCAACTTAAATTTATTAAAAAAGACCTCTAAAACAATTCATGTTTTAGAGGAACTTAAAATTACTCGGGAAGTGCATCCAGATATCTTCTGTAAATGCCTTCCCATTTTGAATAGTATTGCATTTCGCTTCCGGTCAAACAATACTCAGGACGATAAGTGTCAATCATCCAGTTCAGGTATACTTTCAGGTAAGATATGTCATCTTTTGAAAGCAACGGAACAATAACAGATTTAAAGCACAAAATTTGTGTATCATCTGTTTCTTCAAGCGGTTTCGAAAGTTTTGAAAGCACTTTTTCAAAAACTTCTTGTCCGGCACCTCGTTTGGCTTCAAATTTGGCGATGCCGAGAAACAATGTAAGTTTAGATAAAATATTCATGGCATAATAGTTTAAAAGTTAGCTTATTATACCGTTTTTTTCAAATATTGCAAGTTAAAAGTTAGACTTAAATACTTTCATAAACTTTTTTCATTGTTTCAGCACTTTGTTTTAGTTTTAATGTTTCATCAGCGTCAAATTCAGGCACGATGGTATTATATGCACCATTTTTACCGACAATGGTGGGTAATGAAAGGCATACGCCTTTAACACCGCATACATCATTATGAAGTGTCGAAACGGTAAGCTCTTGTTTTTTATCTTTGATAATAGCTTCGCAAATTTTAACAAGCGATGCCGCAATTCCGTAATATGTTGCTTTTTTGCCTCTGTAAATTTTAAATCCGGCATCAATAACATCTTCTGATATTTTATTTTTAAAATCACCAGTCAAATTTTTATTGAATGATTTTGCGTAATTTTCGATATTTATTCCGCCTATTGTTGCTGTTGACCACGAAACCAGTGAAGAAGCTCCGTGTTCGCCCAATACATAAGAATGCACCGAAACGGGAGATATATCAAAATATTGTCCTAGCATAGTGCGAAATCTGGCTGTATCTAAAACAGTTCCCGAACCTATAACTTTTTCTTTTGCGAAACCGGAAGTATCTAATGCGAATTTTGTAATAACATCTACCGGATTAGTTGCAATAAGCATAATACAGTCCGGAGCATATTTAACAATCTGCGGAACGATTTGCGCCATAATCTTAACATTGCTTTCCAATAGTGCAAGCCGATTATCGGTTAAGGTTTTTTGACTGTCTACCGTAATTATAACTATATCCGAACTTGTGATATCAGGATAATCGCCGTTATAAATATTGCATTCAAAATTAAGCGCAGATGCGTGTAAAATATCTAAAGCTTCAGCTTCGGCTTTTGTATTATTTATATCGACAAGAACAATTTCTTGAGCTAAAGATTTCATCATTAAAGTATATGCGGTTGTAGAGCCGACAAAACCGGCACCTATAATTGATATTTTCATATTTATTCTCCTAATTTTTCTTCATTTATTAGAATTTAATTTCTTAAAATGCAAATAACATTACGCAACTATTTGTTACAATTTTATTCAGTTGACAAAATAAAAATATTGGAATAAAATATATAATACGATTTTATAGGGAATATACAAATGCTTTTTTCAACCTACGAAGAAACAACAGCACGGATTAGTCTGGAACAAAAGCTTAAAAAACTTGTTGATGATGTTTATGAGCTTTCCGAAGATTATGAGATTAGCTATACCTATGATGAAATAGAAAAGTTAATAAACCTTCATGATTCTGATTACGGTGTTTTTTTTGATGCTATTGAGCAATTACAAGATAAGTTAGGAAATAGAGGAACTTATTATACTTTTAATCTGCTGGATAAAATACCCATAAGCTTATACGATAGTAGCAAAGAACGTTGTTTAGATATCTTAAAAAGTTCAATGCGCTATAATTATGAGACACCGCTTAACTCGGCTTATGATGTTTTATCAAAAGTGTCGCACAGTGCTCCTACTTATATCTATGATGATATTTTATCCGTATTGGAGGATAGTCCTCGTTCAGGCCACGAAGATAAGGTATTAGATATATTGTATGACTTATCTTATTTCTCTGTAGAGCATAATCAGGCAAAGAGAATTTGCGCTATTTTAGATGATATAGTCAAAGAGCATAACGGCGTTGCCTATTATCAGGATAGAGTTTACGAAGTTTTTGAGAGACTTATTGGTAGCAGTACCGAATATTCGGAACAAATTTTAGATAAGATATTAGATAAGATAATTGAATATAACCAGAAAAGACCGTGTGTAAAATCGGCAAAAGCGTTGATTATGATTAGCAAGCGTTGTCCGCAAGCTTCTGAAAAAATTTTTGCTCAGGCAAAATATTTATTAGAAGCAGATATCGGAAATTATGATAAAATTTATGAGATTTTTCCACACGTATTAAAACAGAATAAAGATTTAACTGCTGATGTAGTGGATGTTATGCATACGAGCATTAAGTCAGCTAAAAACAACTCGGATAGTTTTAATGTCGCGTATATGGTGTATAATGACATAATGGAAAATTCTTCTGAATTTATGGATACAATTTTAGAAGATACCCTCTATTGCATTAAGAACGGAAATGAATATAATAGTTGGGCCAATCTTTTATGCTATCAAATAATGGAAGAAAAGCCAGATTCAGCCGGTAAAATTTTACAAGCAATCAATGAAAATATTGCCGGAAGAGAAAAACAAAACATTCCTGAATCTGCATTTAATTTTGCGTCAAATATGATGGAGTATGCGGCAATAA
>JBGVOY010000164.1:0-13938 GCA_045126755.1 Alphaproteobacteria bacterium
TTGAAGAATTTTATGCCGATGAGGCATATTTTTCCATTCAAGATGATAATCTCAAAGATGAAATTAAACATATTATATTTGCTGTTCGTGATGCTGATAAAATTGCAAACTGGCAGATATTAACCAAAGAATATGAAAGTATGCGTATTGTTTGGTTACCTTACCCTGATGATAGAACAGAAAGCCAAGGAGTGATTACGGATAATGTATGGGAATCGTTTATAAAAGGCGAAGTGGTGCCACGCAATTATCTTAAAACCAATGCCGATTGTTTGGTTTCGGTTTTGGCGTGGGTTTTTGACATCAATTACAAATATTCCATTGAATATTGTTTGCGTTTGAAACATCTCGAAGGGTTTGAAAAAATTATGAAAGACCTGCAAATAGAACAAACCAAAATTGATATTATACTAAATAAGGTAAAAACTTTTATCAGTGAGAACTTTTAACTGCAATATCCTCAAATCAGAAATAAGGAATTTTTTGCTAAAGTTCAGATAATTTTAACATCTTTTGTCTTTTGAGTAACAAAGGTGTTTTATCGGGCAGTTTTCACACATCGGTCTTTGGGCTTTGCAAGTGTATCTGCCGAATAAGACAAACCAATGGTTAGCGTTTTTAGCATATTGAGGTTCTAAAAGGTTATTTAAATCTTGTTCAACATCATTCGGGGTTTTACCTTGGCTTAAATCTAACCGATGAGCAATTCTGAAAACGTGCGTATCAACGGCGATGGTTGGTTCATTAAACCATACATTTAATACAACATTGGCAGTTTTTCTGCCAACGCCGGCCAAACTTTCCAAATCTTGACGATTTTGCGGAACTTGGCCGTTAAATTTTGTTACCAAATCTTGGCTTAAACTCATAATGCTTTTGGCTTTGTTATTATAAAGTCCGATAGTTTTTATGTGCTCTTTTAAACCATCTATGCCGAGCGATAGCATTTTTTGTGGCGAATCGGCAATTTTGAACAAACTTTCCGTTGCTTTATTAACACCTTTATCGGTACTTTGTGCCGATAACACAACAGCAACAAGCAAAGTATAAGCGTTAACAAAATTTAACTCACATTGGGGATTGGGATTGAGTTGTTCAAAAATTTTTACAATATTTAAAACTTCGTTTTTGTTTCTCAAGCTTTTACTCCTCCGGCACCGGCAGCTTTAGGAGCATTCTCATCTAATGGCCAACGAGGTCTGGGTTTGAAGTCAAGCCCGTTTGTGTAACCTTTTTCAAAACGCTCTAAACCGGCCCATGCTATCATAACTCCGTTATCGGTGCAAAACCGTATGGGAGGAGCAGAAAAAATTAAACCGTTATTTTCGGCAAGTTCTTTTAATTTTGAGCGTAGATAGCTGTTGGCGGCAACGCCTCCGGAAACAACCATATCTTTCCCTAAAGGATATTTTTGTTTGAATATGCTTATTGCTTTTTTAAGTTTTCTGACCAAACAATCGGTTGCGGTATATTGAAAGCAAGCACATATATCGGCAATATCTTGTTGAGGAATATTGGCGTGTTCAAGCGTTCCGTCGGGAGAATATGATTCTATCAATTTTCTGACGGCGGTTTTTAATCCTGAAAAAGATAAATTACAATCTTGTGAGCCGATTAGAGGACGAGGAAGTGAAAATCTGGTTTCATTACCTACGGTTGCTCTTTTTTCAATCATCGGACCGCCCGGATATCCGAGCCCTAACATTTTTGCAACCTTATCAAAGGCTTCTCCTGCGGCATCATCAATGGTAGTTCCCAAACGTTCATATTCTCCTACGCCTTTTACTATTAAAATTTGACAATGTCCTCCGGAAACAAGTAACAATAAATAAGGATAATTCACATCATCTGAAAGTCTGGCGCATAAAGCATGACCTTCAAGATGATTTACTGCTACAAAAGGCTTATTTAAGGCAAGAGCCAGAGCTTTAGCCGCCATAACACCAACAACGACACCGCCGATTAAACCGGGGCCTGCGGCCGCCGCTATGGCATCAATATCATTAAAAGAAATATTTGCCTGTTTGACGGTTGTTTCAATAATTTCATCAATATGTTCCAAATGGGCACGAGCAGCTATTTCGGGGACTACTCCGCCATAAGCAACGTGTTCCTGTTGCGATAAAACCGTATGGGCTAAAATTTCGCGCTTATCGTTAACTATGGCACAAGCAGTTTCATCACAGCTACTTTCAATTCCTAAAACAATCATTTGTATAATCCAAGGTATTTTATTGCAGTTTTTTTATAATTATATAAACTATAAAAACAAAGTTGCCAAGAATTTTAAGTAAGGATTAAAAAAATGGTTGAAAGTATGAAGAAAGAAACTGAATTAAAACCCGCAAAAACAAACTCTTATAAAGGTTTGGTTTTAGGAGTGGTGCTGTTGGCGTTTTGTGGCGCAGGAGCTTATTTATGGCAAAAAAATCCTGATTTTGCCGATATTTTTAAATCTGAAGAAAGAGAATCGGCATTGGTGGAAAATTTACAAAGCCAAATTGATGCTCTTAGCTTAAAAGTGCAAACTTTAGAAAAAGCGGCAAACGAACAGGTGAAATTTAATGATTTATCAATGCTTAATGATAAAGTGAATACTTCTTTGAAATTTAACGACCAAATTTTGAATTCAAAAGCTGATGTAAATTCTGTTTTAGGCGTTATAAACAGAGTTGATGATTTAGAGGTAAAAGTTAAAAATTTAGGACAGGTAAGTTCGCAAGGTGCACTTGTTTTAACGGCTTCAATGCTTGTTAAAGACAGCGCATATAAAGGCAGTTTTGTTTATGAGGCCGAAGTTTTAAGACATTTGGCTTATGGAACTGCCATGCAAACACCGGCAGAAGAAATTTATCAATTATCGGAAAATAAAATTTTGTGTTCAAGAAAACTAAAAGAAGCGTTTAATTTGCTGTATGCCGATATGCAAAAAGCCGACGTGAAGGAAGACGTTAAAGAAACAAAAGAAGATGCGGATTGGAAAGAAAAAATCACTTCAAAATTAAATGAATTGGTTGTTATTGAAAAACATGAAGAAAAGACAGCGCCTGAAAATGTTGCGCTTGATGAAGATGAAGTTTATAAACTTGTCAATGACGGATATTTTGCTTTGGCAGTTGAAAAAATGAAACAAAACGAATTGTATAATACCGACAAATTTAAAGTTTGGGCGGATCAGGTTTCAAATAAAGAGAAATTTGAGCAAGCACTAAAGCAAATTGAAGCGCTTACTCTTGCTTTTATGAAGGCTGAAAGTTTGCACGGTGCTCAATAAAATAATGAGGTTGTAATGCTTAAAAAAAATCTGACATTTTTATTTATTTATGTTTTTTGTATTTTAGTTTTTTGGCAGGCCGATAAAACATCTGCTATCAGCATAAATTGGCGCTCGTTTGAGTTTAATGCTTCTTCATTGGTGATTTTGTTTGCCGTTATGGCTCTGATAATATTTATTATGCTGATAAATTTTGTGTTGCATAAAACTATTGAAAAGCAATTAAGAGAATCCAGATATATGGCAAAAAATAAAAATTATTGCGGTGATGAAGAAACCATTGTGCTAAATCGTAAGGAAGTTAACGAATCTATGATGCTGTTGGTTGATTCCATGATTTCCATTACGGAAGGCGATATGCAAAGAGCCAGAAAATATTTATCTGATTTGGAAAAAATTATCGGCAACGATACTATTATCGATATATTGCGTTTGAAAATTTACAAAGGCGAAAAAAATTTTGATAAGATGGAAGAATTATCGGCAAAACTTGAAAATAATCCTAATTTGAGACTTGTAAGTTTTAAGGCCGATATTGAAGCAAAAATGCAAAAGAAACAATTTGAAGATGCGCTGAAAACGGCAAATAAGGCTTTTGAATTAAGGCAAGACTTGTATTGGGTTATTGAAAGCGCATTTAAGCTTCGTATAAAAGCAGGCGATTGGGATGGAGCTTTACAGGTATTAAATTCGGGCTTTAATAAAGGTCTTATTAAAAAAGATAAATATGAAAAATTTAAGGCCGTTGTGTTGTATGAAATTGCAAAAAATGCAAAAGACGGCGGTGATAATGTTAACTTTTTTAAGTTTTGTTCTCAGGCAATCGAAAGTTCTCCCGATTTTGTTTCAGCCTCTATTTTGATGGCCGAATATTATATGGAAAATGACAAGCAAGTAAGAAAAGCAGCTAAGGTTTTAAGCAAAATCTGGCGATTAAATCCGACGACGGAAATTGCTGAGGCTTATCTTAACTTATGGCCTGAAGATGATGTCGTTGAAAGGGTTCAGCGTATGGAAACTTTAGCCTTAACTAACGGAAAGAATCCGTCGGTTAATAATTTGATTTTGGCTGATTTATATTGTAAGGCTAAGTTATGGACTAAAGCAAAAAGCGAATTTGAAATTTTCTTAATCAATAATCCGGCAACAAAAAAATTGGCTAAAACTATTGCTTATTACGAAAAGTATGCTAATGCGAATGAAAAAGCAGCGGCAAATTGGAAGAAGAAAGCAACCGAATGTATGAGTGATAGTATTTGGGTGTGTGCAAATTGCGGACATACGTCAACCAAATGGCATCCGTATTGTAAAAAATGTGATGAAGTGGCAAGCTTTAACTGGCAACTGTTTGCAAAAAAAGATAATTAAAATATTATGGAGTGTAAATTATGGATACGGCTGATTTGAAAAAAATATGGCTTGAAAAATATAAAATAGTTCCTGAACAATTAAATAAATTAAAAGAAATAGAATCGGCAGAAACGGCATTTAATGCAAATATTGACGCCGTTATAAAAATGTCGGGCGAAAATTTAAAAAAACTCATACAAGATGAGGAGTTAACTTTATCCGAGCTTGAAGATATTAAACAGACTAAAATTTTAACACAAAAAGATGTTGTAAAAGGTATTTTTAAATGTTTTAAAAACGGCATTGCAGAGGAATGGATAACCGAAGAAAAAGAAGTTTATGACTGGTTGAATAAGAAAATCGGTTACGACAGGCTGCAAATGGGCGGACAGGGCGGAATCGTCGCAAATGCTTTGGCAACAGTCGGTATAAAAAAAGTTGTGGTTCATACAAACTCATTGCCTGAGCTTCAGGCAGAACAGTTTGTTAAGAAAGATAATCTGCTTTCGTTTGATATAAATGGTGAACTCAGACCGGCATATTTAATAAATCGTGAAAACGATATTGCCCTTATTCATTGGATTATTGAGTTTGACAGAGGCGATAAAATTGAAATTGAAGGGAAGACTTTTAAATGTCCTAAATCTAATCGTTTTATTGCAACATACGACCCGCTGAATTTAAAGTTGGTTGTTGATAAACCTTTTATGGACTATGTGCAAAATAATAAGACCGAATATGTTATTTTATCGGGTTTTCATGCTTTAACATCAAATAATAACGGTGTCGATTTGATAAAAAATATTGTTCCTGATTTGAAAAAATGGAAGCAAAATAACAAAGACTCGGTATTCCATTTAGAAATTGCGTCAACGCAAGATATGGATGTCAGAAAAGCTATTGTTTATGAAATAGTGCCTTTAATGGATTCAATAGGAGTTAATGAACGAGAAACCATTGATGTTTTGGAAGCAATAGGAGAAGATAAGCTGGCATCTGTTTGTAAGATTAAAACAACTGCCGAAAATTTGTTTGCAGGTATTGTTAAGATAAAAGAAAAATTGAAGATTAAGAGAGTTCAGCTTCACATGTTTGGGCTTTATGTTACATTACAAGACAGCAACTTTAAAATAACTCCCGAACAAAACTTAAAAGGGATGATGACTGCGGCAACGGTTGCAGCAGCAAAAGCCGGAACAGGCTCTATAGATAATTTGTTGTTTGCTCATGGTAATACGGTTTCCGATGTCGGTCTGATTGAAGCTTCAAACTTGGCTACATCTATCGGACAGAACGATTTGGAAATTAGCGGAATGACTCGTTACAGACAGTGGAATTTGATAGTAGTTCCTACTATTTTAATTGAAAAGCCAATAACGCTTGTCGGTATGGGTGATACAATTTCTTCTGTTTCGTTAGTTGCGTCCAGATAGTTAAATTATTCCCATTTTTTGAGCAGTTACTACAGCTTGTGTGCGGTTATTTACTTTTAATGACCGCAACAATGCGTTTATGTGTAATTTTACGGTAGCCTCTGAAACTCCCATTTCGTAGGCAATTTGTTTATTTGATTTTCCTTGAGCAATTAAATCAAGTACTTGTGATTGTCTGTTAGTTAATGTTTTTCCGTTGGAACGATATCCTCCGGTATTGTGTTCGGCTGAATTTTCAATCAAGGCAGGAGGAATGTATGTGCCGCCTTCCAAGATTAGTTTAAGGGCATTATGCATAATTTTAGGATCGGAACGTTTTGGAATATAACCTTTTATGCCGGTTGCTAAAATTTTACGGATATTTCTGATATCTTCGGAGGCTGAAATTACAATCAAAGACGAATCAGGTGATTTTTTCTTTAATTGTTCAATACCGTCTTCCCATTTCATATCAGGCATATCCAAATCGGCAATAATCATATTTATATCCGTTTCTTTATCTAAAATTTTAAGAGCTTGAGAAAATGTCGGTGCTTGATGTAAGACAATATCGGGGTTTATTTCTTCCAAACGCATGGCAAGTCCGTCTCTGAACAATGCGTGATCGTCAGCAATCAAAATTTTCATATTTACAGCCCTCCTTATGATTATATTTCAAATTAACTCTTGCCAATATAATTACAAAACGTTTCATTTAAAGAGGGGAAACAGGATTTTTTTATTTTTCCAGCGGTTCAAGTTCAATATATTCAATACCGGCTTCTTTAAACATTTGAGCTGCAAATATCAATTTATCGCGCCAAGTATTCTTCGGAGTATTTTCATCTATGATTATTTTATTGGTTACAACCGTTTTAATACCGGCCTGAATAATCGCTCTGGCGCAGTCAGTGCAGGGAGAATGTGTTGCATAAAGAGTGCATCCTTTTAATGATGTTCCCGTAAGACAGGCATTATAAATGGCATTTCTTTCCGCATGCTCAAAAAAATCATACTTTGTCGGACGTTCCAATCGTTCGGGAATATCATCTTCGACACCTCTTACCAATCCGTTATAACCGGTAGCTCTGATTTCACGATCCGGTCCGACAACAACGGCGCCGGTTTTGGTTGATGTATCTTTGGACCATGTTGAAATTAAAAAAGCTAATTCCATAAAACGATAATGCCATTTGTTTGAAAGCATAAAAACCTCCCTTTGTTAAATTTCATTTTTAAGTATAAGCATAAGTGTTTTAAATACAATAAAAAAATGTGATTTATATTAGGTAATACTTGACAATGAAGAAAAAATATCACAAGTTAAGGGCAGTAATTTTTTTAATTTTAAGGAGAAAGAAATGAGTGCTATTATTGATATTCATGCACGCGAAATTTTAGATTCACGCGGTAATCCGACCGTTGAAGCAGATGTTGTTTTACAAAGCGGTGCTTTTGGCCGCGCAGCTGTTCCGTCCGGCGCTTCTACAGGTGTTCACGAAGCAGTTGAATTAAGAGACGGCGATAAATCTCGTTATATGGGCAAGGGCGTTCAAAAGGCCGTTGATAACGTTAATGACGTTATTTATGATGCTTTGGCCGGTTTAGAAGCTGAAGATCAAATTGAAATCGATACAACAATGATTGAATTAGACGGCACAGAAAATAAAGGCAAATTGGGTGCTAATGCAATTTTGGCAGTTTCAATGGCTGTTGCAAAAGCTCAAGCAGAAGAAGCAGGTCTTCCGTTGTATCGTTATTTAGGCGGAACAATGGCTCGCACATTGCCTGTTCCGATGATGAATATTGTTAATGGCGGTCAACACGCAGATAACCCGATTGATATTCAAGAATTTATGATTATGCCGGTTAGCGCTCCTTCAGTTAAAGAAGCTGTTCGTATGGGTGCCGAAATTTTCCATACATTGAAGAAAAACTTAAAAGCAGCCGGTCATAACACAAACGTTGGTGATGAAGGCGGTTTTGCTCCGAACTTAAAATCTGCCGAAGAAGCTTTGACATTTATTGTTAAATCTATTTCTGATGCCGGTTTTGTTCCGGGTGATGATGTTGTATTGGCTATTGATGCTGCTTCTTCAGAATTTTACAAAAACGGTAAATATGAAATGGAAGGCGAAGGCAAATCTTATACTTCTGCTCAAATGGTTGAATTTTACAAAGATTTGTGCGAAAGATTCCCGATTTTCTCAATCGAAGACGGTATGGCTGAAGATGACTGGGAAGGCTGGAAAATGCTTACAGACGCTATCGGTGATAAAGTTCAGCTCGTTGGTGATGACTTGTTTGTTACAAACCCGAAACGTTTGGCAATGGGTATTGAAAAAGGTGTTGCTAACTCAATTTTGGTTAAAGTTAACCAAATCGGTTCATTAACAGAAACATTGAAAGCTGTTGATTTGGCTCAACGCAATAAATATACAGCAGTTCTTTCTCACCGTTCAGGTGAAACGGAAGATACAACTATTGCTGATATTGCCGTTGCTACAAATTGCGGTCAAATTAAAACAGGTTCTATGTCAAGAACAGACCGTATGGCAAAATATAACCAACTTATTCGTATTGAAGAAGAATTGGGTGATATGGCTGTTTATGCAGGTAAATCTATTTTGAAAAAATAAGGTTTATTACAGTTGTTAAAAAATCCGGAGAATATATTTTCCGGATTTTTTTATTTTTTTACAGTATCAAATATTGA
The DNA here is from genome assembly GCA_045126755.1 of Alphaproteobacteria bacterium. GTDB lineage: Bacteria > Pseudomonadota > Alphaproteobacteria > RF32 > CAG-239 > JAFTYO01. Next base: position 8,753 of record JBGVOY010000164.1, read on the forward strand.
GCCGCTTTATAGTTTTATTGCTATACTTTTTTTAAGAATGTGGCCATAATTTTTTTCCGACCTGATTTATCAAAGCTAACATCACATTTTTGCCCTTCAATCGATATAATCGTGCCATATCCGAATGTTTCGTGATAAACTCGTGTTCCTTTGTAACGGTTGTTTGTGTATGTATATGAAATATCTTGTTCGTATGAATATCGGTCGTTGTATTGCGAATTTGTTTTATATTCCGGTTGTTTGTAAGAGCCTCCGAATCGTTGATAACCGCCATAATATTGTCTGTTGGCGCTATTGATGATGTTTAAACAATCTGTCGGAATTTCGTTTAAAAATCGGGAAGGTGTATTGTTCTGCCATTGACCGTAAATACGGCGGTTCATAGATGTTAAAATATACAATTTTTGTTTTGCTCGTGTTATTGCTACATAAGCTAAACGGCGTTCTTCTTCCAATGCTTGTTCGCCCCCTTCGTCTAAACTTCTTTGGTGCGGAAATAGCCCATCTTCCCATCCGGGAAGAAATACAACATTAAATTCCAGTCCTTTTGCCGAATGGAGAGTAATAAGCATTACTTTATTGGTATCAACCGCATTATCATTATCCATAACCAAACTTACGTGTTCCAAAAATACGGCAATACTCGGATAATTTTCTTTGTCATTTAATACGCCTAAAAGTTCTTTAATATTTTCAATTCGGCCAGGGGCTTCTGCCGATTTATCGTTTTTAAGCATTTCAAGATATCCGGAATCTTCGGCTATCTGTAAGGCTAAATCGTCAGCAGAGGCAATTTGCGAAGCTTTGTGCCATTCTTCAAAATTATCCATAAGTTCTTGTAACGAAGTTTTTGCTTTTCCCGTAATTAAGTTTTGTGCCAGCATTTGTTTTATGGATTTATACATTGAGATATGGTTTTCTTGCGCATATTCTTGAAATTTCTCAACACTTTTTGCTCCAATACCTCTTGCCGGTTTGTTGATTATGCGCTCTAAAGCCAAATCGTCATCAGGCTGAACAACCACTCTGAAATAAGCCAATAAATCTCTGATTTCTTGTCGCTCATAAAATTTAGGACCGCCGATTACCTGATAAGGAATTGCTTCGCTTATAAAACGTTCTTCAAACTCACGGGTTTGAAAAGCTGTTCTGACCAAAACAGCCATATCGGAATATTGATAACCGTTGCGTCTTAGATTTTCTATTTGATGGGCTACAAATTGAGCTTCTTCGGAACCGCTATACGAACTTATTAAATTTACTTTATCATTGTTGCATTTCAGGGCCGGAGAATTGTCGGCAACCTTTAATGTTTTACCAAGTCTTGAACTGTTATGGCAGATTAAGCTTGAGGCAGCTCTTAAGATATTGGAAGTTGAACGATAATTTCTTTCTAAGCGAATAATTTTTGCATTTTCAAAGTCTTTTTCAAAACGCAAAATATTTTCAATTTCGGCGCCGCGCCACGAATATATTGATTGATCATCATCGCCTACGCAACATAAATTACGGTGTTTCTGCGAAAGAATCCTTAAAAACATATATTGAATTACGTTTGTATCCTGATACTCATCTACCATAATGTATTTGAATTTGTTTTGATATTTTTCAAGGATATCACGGTGGTCGCTTAAAATTTGCAGTGTATATAAAATTATATCGCCAAAATCTACACAATTAAGTTCTAACATTCTTTCTTGATATTTTTTATAAATTTTTGTAGCTGTTCCGGCAGGAGCTTTATCCCAAGTGATATTTTTATCTTTCCAACGGCTTATTCTATCAACAAAGGCTTGGGGAGGATATTTTTTCTCATCAATTCCTTCGGCTTCCAGAATCTGTTTAATCAGGCGCTTTTGATCATCTTCATTTAAGATTGTAAAATTGCTTCTCAAATTAACAAGTTCGGCATGGACACGTAAAATTTTGATACATACACTGTGAAATGTGCCAAGCCATACCGAATCGGCCATTGGCCCAATCATATCGGCCACCCTTGATTTCATCTCTTTAGCGGCACGGTTTGTAAATGTAACAACAAGACAATTATGAGGTGCAGCTTTCATTGTCGATAAAATATAAGCAAGTCTGGTGGTTAATACTTTTGTTTTGCCTGTTCCCGCTCCGGATAAAACAAGAAGAGGACCTTGAGTAGTTTCAACTGCAAGTCGTTGTTCCGGATTTAAGTTTTCAAGCCAATCAAAACTTGTCCTTATTGCGCTGATATTGTCATAGGTTTGAGCTTGAGGCTCTTCTTCAAAATCAAATATGTTTGTCATTGTTTGATACTTCTTGTTTTTTACTCTTTAGCAATATATATAATAGTATTATGTGAAATAAAAGAGTTTTAAATGTCAGTTATGAACAATTAAAAAAGGGTATAATCATGTCAGAATTAAGAGAAAAAATTATCGGCTTAAAGCAGCATTTACAAAACAAGATTATCGGGCAGGAAGATTTGGTGAAAAAGCTCATTATTACGCTTTTAGCGTCGGGTCATGCATTGGTTGAGGGCGCTCCCGGACTTGCTAAAACAAAAGCTATTAAAACTTTGGCCGACAGTATAACAGCCGATTATAGCCGAATTCAGTTTACACCTGATTTATTACCCTCTGATATTACCGGAAGTGATGTTTATGTATCATCAACAGGAACATTCGAATTTAGAAAAGGTCCTATTTTTGCAAATTTGATTTTGGCTGATGAAATTAACAGAGCGCCGGCAAAAGTTCAGTCTGCACTTTTAGAAGCTATGGCAGAACGTCAAATAAGTGTGGGCGGAAATGTTTATAAGTTGTCAGACTTATTTATGGTAATGGCAACACAGAACCCGATTGAGCATGAGGGAACATATAATTTGCCCGAAGCTCAGCTTGACAGGTTTTTGATGTACATTAAAATCGGTCAGCCTAATGCAATATCCGAACGCAAGATATTGGAACTTGTCAGAAAAGAAGACTTGGCTTGTTCAAATGATGAAAAATGTCGAATCCAATCCAATAATTACCCAAAGATGACGATAGATGAAATTTTATCTGCAGGGCAGGAAGCGTTGCACATTCATACATCCGAATCGGTGGTAAATTATATGATTGAACTTATTATGGCAACAAGAAATCCGGCTCAATATGATAAATCTTTGGAAAATATGGTTCGTTTCGGGGCAAGTCCGAGGGCAACCATTGCATTGGATAAATGCTCAAAAATCAATGCTTGGATTGAGGGACGCGATTTTGTTACTCCGGATGATGTTAATGCGGTTGTCTATGATGTATTGCGTCATCGCATTATCTTAAGCTTTGAAGCAATGGCCGAAGGCTTGAATGCCGATGAGGTTATAAAATCTTTATTAAAAGCTGTTTCTTTACCTTAATGTGAGGCAAAATTGGTTAGTCTTAACAAAATAAGCAGTTTATGGAAAAAAAGCAAACAAACCGATTTATCAGGTTTGGCGCCTGATTTTAAAGATTTGACCGATATTAAGCGTTATGTTCCTTATTTGAAAGATTTTAAGTTTTCTGCATCTTCTGATAAAACGGGTGATTTTAAGTCTTCGTTTAAAGGACGCGGGATGGAATTTGAAGAGGTAAGAGCGTATACATTCGGAGATGATATAAGAGATATTGATTGGCGTGTAACAGCCAGAAAAAATATGCCTTTTACAAAGTTATATGCGGAAGAAAAAGACAGACAAGTCTATGTGTGGCTTGACTTGTCGGAAAGTATGCGTTTTGGAACAAAAAAAGAATTAAAATCGGTAACGGCAGCAAAAACGGCAGCACTTTTAGGGTGGTTTGCATTATCAAATAAAGACAGGTTCGGTTTGATGGTTTTTGACGGCAATAAAACACATATTTTTGAACCTAAAAGAGATTATGAAAATTTACTTACTGTATTAAAAAAAATTGAAAGCATTGCCATAAATTCTTTAAATGCAAAGAGCGAATCGCAAACAAAACTTAAATCGTTGCAATTATTTGTCAGGCGAATCGCTAAAAAATCTATTATTTTCTTGATAAGCGATTTTTTAACTTTTGATGATGAAATGAAAAAAGAAATTTCTGCCCTTTCGTTTTCAAATGATGTTTGTTTGATAAATATGTATGACGATTTGGAAGAAAATGCGCCTCCGAGCGGTGAATATCTGGCAAAATACGAGGATAAAAGTCAGCTTATAAGAAATTCGGGACAAGATTATAATGTTGTTTATGAAGCATATTTTTCTTCCAAAAGGCAAAAACTAAAAGATTTTTGTGCAAAATTTAATTGTAAATATCGTCAAATAAAGACTGATTTGCCTATATTTGAGCAGTTACGGCCTATTTAAAATCATTTCAAAACTTGACATAAATGATTTTAAGTGTTATGCTCACGGCATAAATTATTTTGTAACTTAAACAAGAAGAGAAAAATATGGTAAAAATGAATGAAAATAATGCCTATAAAAGAGGCCAAGAATTATTAGACAGCGGTATGTATAAAGAGGCTGTCGCTCAGTTTGATATTGTATTGAGAGAACAACCGGATTCGTGGAAAGCTATGAACTCCAGAGGTTTTGCTTTTCAGAAAATGAGTAAATATACAGAAGCTGTTGAATGTTTTGATAAAGCTTTGGCTATAAATCCGAAGTCTGTTGAAGTTTTAAACAATAAAGGTGTTACGTTGAGTATGCGTGGCCTTTATAAAGAGGCTATTGCCTGTTTTGATACTGCATTTGCCATTGATAGAACTTCTTTGGAAGCATTAAACGGTAAAGCTATTGCTTTGCAACATATGTTTATGTTCAAAGAAGCTTTAGACGTTTTGGAACAGGCTATGGGTGTAGATAATAAGCATCCTCAGACATTATTGAGTATTGCGGTTACTTTGCAAAAATTAAAGCAATATGATCGCTCTATTGCATTTTTCAAAAAAGTTCTTTCTTCCGATAAATCTAATGTTAAGGCGTGGAACGGTATCGGTGTTACTTATCAGTTGATGGGCGATAATGAAGCTGCTTTGAAGTGTTTTACCAAAATTTTGAATATTAACAGCAGCGAAATTCAGGCTTGGATTAGTATCGGATTTGTGTATCAGAAAATGTTTAAGTTCCAAGATGCGTTGAAGTGTTATAAAAAGGCTCAAAATTTAGTTAATGGCCGTTATCATCATAAAATGTATGACGGTTTGGCTTCGTGCTTAACAAA
>JBGVOY010000165.1:0-5836 GCA_045126755.1 Alphaproteobacteria bacterium
TAGAAGTTCTTCTCAAAGATTGGAGATAGTTAGTCTCTGCCTCTCTTTTAGAACTGCCAACACCTACAGCCTGACGATTGGTAACGGCAACAAAGGCATAACCTGTTACATTACCGCTAGAACCCTTAAGTGTCATAAAGTAAGTAGGAATACCACGTACGTTATAGAGCACAGGAGAAGTAGCGTAATATGAAGCAGCCTTTGCAAAGTTTTGATCCTCTGCAATAGACTTAGCCTCAAGCTCGTTTACACCGGATACGCGATAATACTTCGCTTCCTTGGTACGAGCGTTAACAAGTATAAAACCTGAAGTAGCCGAGTCGCCACCTGCAGACTGAATACCGGTGTACCAGTATGACTGACCGTCAGAATATACAAGAACCATACCAGGGGTAGGAACCTGTACATCAATTTCGGCAAATACCGAATTCCAGAAACCTAACTTATATTCGCCCCAGCATCTGATTTGCTCGGATACGAAATATTCAGGCTGGATATGGTCAACCCACTCCGGAGCCTCGTCCATAGCGTACTGGTTAACTTCACCTGTCTGGATATTAACAGTGATAACGCCTTTAGAGTCCTTACCGCCGGAAAAACCGATGGTAGGCTCATAGTTACAAAGAACCCAATGAGGCTGACCATTAAAGTCAATCTCAAAGTTGTGTTCTGTAAGGCCCTGAGAAGCATATCCGTTGGTACGAATATGACGCTCAATATCATCACCGAAACATCCGGTCTCAAGATAGCGGAGCTTCAAATCCTTGCCATTTACCTTTGTAATAAGGTAAGTCTTGGTAGGATCGTTAGCGTAAACCAACATATAACCCGGAGTGTAGTCGTTGTTGACCCACTTGAAAAAGCCTGTGTGCTCAAGAGGAGCCACCCAAACTAAATCATCGTTAAATGTAAGTTCAATGCCATCATTGATGGTAAAGCTACCTGTAAGATTCTGCATTGTCATGTTACCGACAAAACAACGCGAACCTAAACCAGGATCCTCTTCAAGTCGGTCTTCAACAACCTTGCGAGCCAAATCGTAGTCAGCAACTACCATTTTCTCAACTGGGATGATGTTGACATCTTCTGCAAAATTGCTGAACTCAACCTCCTCAACAGACATCATCTGCTGGTAAGAACGAGAGTTAAACATCTCCGAAGAAGACAAACCGAGAATGAGCATGAAAATTGTGTAACAAGTTGCTACCCAACACTGCCAATTCCATCCTTCGTAAATTGCACTACTGATAATAGCGGCAGAAACTACGATAATGAGCAACTCAAACAAGATACCCCAGTAACCCCAAGCCAGAACAGGCATAGCAAAATAGTTAATCGCTCCGAAGAACAAGAAACAAATAATGCCACCTACGATAGAAATTACAGAATCTTCACCGTTAATAATTAACATTCCTGCAAAAATAAGTGCAAGAACCAAAGAAATAATAATGTACATCATATTACAAAAAAATTAAGTTAATAGACTTTTATTTTAGTACAAAAAAACATCTTTGTCAACAGGGTTGTAGATAAAGTAGGAGTTGATATTATACAAGACGGGCGAGAACAAGTGAGAGCCCGAGCGGAGCCATAAAAAAAGCCCTGATAAAATCAGGGCAATATCTGGGGCGAACGAGTTCGAGAATAAAAACAATCCGGTGAATTGTTTTTATCACGAACTATCAGACTATGTTAATTTGCATAAGCCTGTAAAGGCGAAATGCAAATGTTACATTGGCTTGCCCGAAGAGAAGTTAGGTTGCAAAAAATTTGCAACCTTACGAAACAAGACGGGCGAGAACAAGTGAGAGCCCGAGCGGAGCCATAAAAAAGCCCTGATGAAATCAGGGCAATATCTGGGGCGAACGATCGGGCTCGAACCGACGACAACCGGTACCACAAACCGGGGCTCTACCAACTGAGCTACGTTCGCCATTACAAAATGTCTTTTACATACATTATTTTATAAAGTCAATACAAAATAACAAATTTTGTAAAAATATTTTTTATGTTGTTAACTCTTTGTTGTATTTTTTTAGTATATTGTGGCTCTAAAATATAAGTTCAATAAAATAAAGAGTGGAATTTGATGAAAAAAATAAATTGTTTGTTTGCAAGCGTTTTTTTATTAACTATATGTTTTTCAAATGCAAACGCCTCAACGTCTTCTATTATGATTGATGCCAAAAGCGGTAATGTTTTATATGAGGATAATGCAAATGAGCGTCGTTATCCTGCATCTTTAACCAAGTTAATGACGTTATATCTTACATTTACGGCACTTGAAAACGGGTCATTAAAACTTGATGATAATTTGAAGATTTCGCATACTGCGGCAAACCGTTCGCCATCGAGATTGGGCTTAACACCGGGAAAAACAATAGATGTAAAAACAGCGGTTGTGGCAACTATCGTAAAATCTGCCAATGATTGTGCAACGGTTTTGGGAGAGTCTTTAGCAAAAGATGAAAAAGCATTTGCAATTTTGATGACGGATACTGCTAAAAAGTTAGGTATGAACAATACTACATTTAAAAATGCGTCCGGATTGCCTAATTCGCAACAAAAAACAACGGCACACGACATGGCTGTTTTAGCTGCCGCAATATATCATCATTTTCCGCAATATTATTCTTGGTTTTCTATTCAAAGCTTTGAATATGACGGAAAAAAATACACTTCACATAATACACTGTTGAAAGATTTTGAAGGAGCGGACGGTATGAAAACCGGCTATACCGCTGCTTCCGGATTTAATATTGTAACATCGGCAAAGCGTGGCAATTTTCGAGTTATTGCCGTTACAATGGGGCATGACCAGCAAGACCAAAGAGATAAAAAAGCTGCGCTTATGATGGATAAAGCATTAACAGCGCTTGAAACTTCAAACAAAATTGATAACAAAAAATTATATGCTCAAATTACTCCGGCAACTAAAAAAGCGACTAAACTTGCAGCTAAAAAATCTTATGTTCCGAAAGTTGTTTCATCAAAAGGCGATTGGGCTATTCAGATAGGGGCTTTCGGTTCATATAATAAAGCTCAATCACACGCCCAAAGCATAAAAAATAAGCTTGCCGGTAAATTTGCGTTTAAGGGTATAAATGTTGAAAAGTCTACTTCTAACGGAAAAACAATTTATCGTTCTCAATTAACAGGTGTTGCTAAAGATTATGCCTCTAAAGCTTGCACATTATTGAAGCAAAAGAAGCAATCTTGCATGGTTATGTCATATAAACCAAACTCGGCATTTGCGCAGAAATAAATATGGTTCAGATAGTTGTAATTAACAGTATAAATCAAAATTCCGGTAAAACATTGTTAGCGGCTCATTTATCGGTTATGCTTGCCAAAGACTATAAAGTTTTACTTATGGATGATAAATCAAAAAGCGAACTGTCAGATTTTATAGCTTTAAGGCACGTTCTGAATTTGAGCAAAAACTATAATTTACCCGTACCGTCATATTTAAGCCTGAACAAACAGTCTTTTAAGCAAATTCAAGAATATGATGTCGTTATTTTGGATTCGCCTGACAGTCAGTATTTTCAATTTGCCGATATATTTGTTACACCGTTAACGTCTAAAGACGGATTAAACAGTTTATCGGAGCGTAACAGTTTGTATGCAAATTTGATATGGAATGCAAAAAAACAAAGAGCCTTATCCGGAAAAAATGCTTTTAAATGGGTTGTTATTCCTAATGATACATATTCGCAAGAAGAATATAAAAACTTAAATACATCGGCTCGTTTGCTCGGATTTAGCGTCGCCCCGCAATTTTTAAACCGAAAGGAATACGGTGACGGATTTAAAAGCGGTATTACGGTTCTTGATAAAGATATTCCGCAGTTAAAAACCTTGTTTGATTTGCCGGATTTGTATGCAAGACGTGATTTGAAGAAATTAGCCGATTTTATATGGCAGAACAAGTAAATTTTACTTTACCTTACGAAAAATTTAAGGCAATATCTAGATATAACAAATTTAATTATTGAAAAGGAATATGCTTATGATAAAAAATATTGCAACAACTCCTTATACCGACCAAAAAATGGGAACAGCCGGTATAAGAAAAAAATCTAAGATTGTAGCTCAGCCTAACTATATTGAAAACTTTGTTCAAAGTTTGTTTGATGCCATCGGCGGTGTTGAGGGACAAACGTTTGTTTTAGGCGGCGATGGCCGTTATTATAATGATGTTGCAATTCAGAAAATAATTAAAATCGCAGCGGCAAACAAAATGAAAAAACTTATTGTCGGTCAAAACGGCTATATTTCAACACCGGCATCTTCAAAAGTTTTGCTAAAAAACAAAGCAGACGGAGGGTTAGTTCTTTCCGCATCACATAATCCGGGTGGAATTAACGGCGATTTCGGAATTAAGTATGCGGTAAAAAGCGGCGGACAGTGTTCTTCTAAAATTTCGGATGCAATTTATGCCAGAACAAAAGAAATAAGTTCTTATAAGATTTTTGATTGCGCAGATGTTGATTTAAGTAAATTAGGTGTTCAGCAAATCGGCGATATGCAAATAGAAATTATAGACCCGATTGTTGACTATGTTGAAATGATGCAGGAAATTTTTGATTTTGATGCAATCAAAGCGTTGTTTAAAAGTGGCTTTACTATGGTTTTTGATGCAATGAATGCCGTAACCGGTCCGTATGCCGTTAAAATTTTTGAAGAAATTTTAGGTGCGGCAAAAGGCTCGGTCAAAAACTTTATTCCTATGCCTGATTTTGGCGGTCTTCATCCTGATCCGAACTTAATTTATGCTAAAGATTTGGTTGATTTGATGTATTCGGATAATGCTCCTGATTTTGGTGCCGCAAACGATGGCGACGGCGACAGGAATATGATTTTGGGCCGCAAGTTTTTTGTTACTCCGAGCGATAGTTTGGCTATTATTACCGATAACTATAAATGTGTTCCTGCATACAAAAACGGTATTTTCGGTGTTGCAAAATCTGCAGCTACATCAACAGCAGTATGCCGAGTTGCCAAAGAATTAAATATTGATTATTACGAGGTGCCGACAGGTTGGAAATATTTTTGTAATTTGATGGATTCAAACAGAATCACATTCTGCGGAGAAGAAAGTTTTGGCACAGGTTCAAGTCATATACGTGAAAAAGACGGTATTTGGGCGGTATTGTTCTGGCTCAATATTTTGGCTGTTACTAAAAAATCTGTTGCGGAAGTTGTAAAAGATTTCTGGGAAAAATATGGCAGAAACTATTATTTACGCTACGATTTTGAAGGTATAGATACACTTATTGCCGATAAGATGATGCAAGATTTGGAAAATAAGCTTCCAAGCTTGAAGGATAAAACTTTTGATAAATATGTTGTATCTTCGGCATATCCGTTTGTATACAATGACCCCGTAGACGGAAGTTCAACAAAAAATGGTTTAATCGTTTGTTTCAAAGACGGTTCTCGTATTGTATATCGCTTGTCCGGAACAGGAACAAGCGGCGCAACTTTAAGAGTTTACATTGAGGCTTATGAAAAACAAAAAACCAACGAAGAACCTTTGAATATGCTCACATCATTAGCAAAAGTTGCTATGGATATAGCAGAAGTTACGCAAAGGACAGGCAAAGCAAAAGCAGATGTGTTAACCTGATAAGGCTGTAAATGTATGCTAAATAAAAACTCAATTCATCGTCCTGATCGTCAGCTTGAGAAAACTCTGGTTTCTCTTGTCTACTCGATTGTGGCGATGAGTTTGAGTATACTGATGTTATTTATATTTCCGCAATACTCATTATATTTATTGGGGCTTATTTTTGTAATTACGATTTTAAGCATATTGCTTGCGATAAGTGTG
>JBGVOY010000166.1:0-5714 GCA_045126755.1 Alphaproteobacteria bacterium
CCGTTATTGAAAAGAACTGCCGAAGATTCCATAAAAGCAGATTTTAAATTATCTTTACGGTGTGAAACATTTAAATCAATAAAAGATATTTCTTCAGGTGTATAAAAGAAGTTTGATGATTTTGACGGATCAATTACCAGACCGCTTTTATTTATTTTTATCCAGTCGGATACATATTTATCAAAAAATTTTTGCGGCCTTTGTGCTAATTCATCAATTCTGCTTTGATATTCTTCTGCCGATAGTTTTGCAAATGATTCCGGATACAGTTCAGTCCCTTTGGCTTTTCTTTGTAAAACATATCCTTTAAATAGGTTGGGATATTCGGGGTGAGTGCTTTCTATTTTATAGTCAAGCGTCGGAACAACAGATACACCTTGTTTTTTAAGCTCTTCGGATTTTTCTATTAAGGTGGGCATATCCGTTTTATTATATATACCTTTGAGTAAAGCGTATGATTGAAACAAAAAGCAGGAATGAGTACCACCCTGTTTATCAGCGAGTTTGTCTTGTGAAATTTGCGATATGTAATAATCTATCAAAGCCATAAAATTGTCCTTTTTTATTATTGTTTTTATGTTGACATAAAATATTGTTATTGTCAATTAAAAAAGAGCGGAAGTATGAACTCCGCTCTTTTGAAACAGTCTATAAAAGTATGGTGATTACCATAAATGCAGCGACGATAATTGCTAATGTGAAAATTGCAATATCTAACTTTTCAGATTTGATTGTTTTTTTATCCATGTAATCTGATGTTACGGCTTGATAATATTGAAATCCTTGTCCATAAGGATGGTTGCCTTTTCGTTTATGTATGGCTGGTAATTGCCCAGAACGGTTTTAATGATGTATTTGTAACCGTTGGCCTCCATATTGAAGCGAAGAGTAGGATTGTTTAACTTTACGACGTCGTCGTGGTTGAAAATTTGATCTGTTATCAGATAAGTTGCTGACATATCCGGAGCTTTGTCTTCGCGCCAGTAACGCTTGCCCTTGTAGGTAATGTATTCGCGTTCGCTGAAGTAGAAGCCGTAAAATCGCGTTTCCTTTGCCATTTTTTTGGCTTTTTTTATGCCGTCTTCAACACTTTTTACAACGACAGAGGTTTCTTCAGGAAACACCACACCAAGATGCAACAGGTTCAACCTGATTTCTTTCGATACTTTCATAATTGTAGAAATTTAAAAAATTAAACATAATATCGTATTGTAGACAAAGAATAACAAACCAAATAAATTATGTCAATAAAAAAATGCCAAAATTGGCATTTTTTTATTTTTAGAGTTTGTTTATGGCGTTTTGTATTCGCCTGATTGTTTCTTCTTTTCCGAGAACTACTGCTAATTCTGTTGCACCGCCGGGGGTGGTTTCTTTTCCTGAGAGAGCAATTCTGACCGGATACAGAACTTGTCCGTTTTTAAGACCGTTATTTTCTGCCACCGATTTTAAGACATCAAACAAGGATTCATTTGTCCATATATTCGTGTTTTCAAGCACATTAACGGCCAATTCAAGCGATTTTTTAGCAATTTGTTCATCGGTTTTCATTTTTTTGTTTTGATACAAAGTTGTATCGTATTCGGGAATTTCTTCAATAAAGTCAATTTGCGGGCAAATTTCGGCCAATGTTTCAACACGTTTTTGCAAAACAGAACTCAAAAATTCAAGGTTAACATTGCGTGTTAAACATTTTTCGTAATATGGTTTTGCTAAATCGTGAAATTTAGAAGTATCTAAATTGCGAATATAACAACCGTTCATCCATGTAAGTTTTGCAATATCAAAAATTGCCGGTGATTTATTTAATCTTTCTGCCGTAAATACTTTTTTTAATTCGTCAAGAGAAAAAATTTCTTGGTCTGTTCCCGGATTCCAGCCTAAAAGAGCAATATAGTTCAAAATAGCATCAGGTAAGTAGCCTTTTGCAACCAAATCTTGGAACGAAGCATCGCCGTTACGTTTGCTTAATTTGTGTTGCGCATCTTTCATAACCTGCGGAACGTGAACGTAAACAGGCGGAATCCAACCGAAATCTTCATAAATAAGGTTATATTTCGGAGTAGATGAAATATATTCGTTACCGCGAACAACGTGAGTGATTTCCATCAAGTGGTCGTCAATGACATTTGCGAAGTTATATGTCGGAAAACCGTCAGATTTAAGTAATACGCCTTCATCTAATTCGTCATAATCTATTTCTATTTCACCGTAAACAACATCTTTAAATACGGATGTGCCGGTTTTATGAACTGTCTGTCTTATAACATAAGGTTCGCCGGCGGCTATGCGTCTTTTGGCTTCTTCCGGAGAAAGCTTTTTGCATGGATCTTCAAATTTTGTATTGGTTTCATCATCCTTTTGTTCTTCAGCCTCATCAGCAGAGCAAAAACAATAATGTGCGCCGCCCAGTTCAACCAATTTATGAGCATATTGAGCATACAATGATTTTCGTTCAGATTGCACGTAAGGTCCGAAATTGCCGCCGATATCAGGGCCTTCATCCCAATTCATACCGACTTGTTTTAAGGTAGAGTAAATTATATCGGTTGCACCTTCAACATAACGCTTTTGGTCTGTATCTTCAATTCTTAAAATAAAGTCGCCGTTATTTGCTTTAGCAATTAAATATTCGTATAATGCGGTTCTTAAGTTACCGATATGCATATATCCGGTAGGGCTTGGCGCAAATCTTGTTCTGGTTTTCATTTTTCATCCTCTTTACAAATTATTTTTTTACAAAAATAAAGCAAAATATTTACAATGCAAGAACTTTTAATATTTTCACATCAAAAATGTAAAAAAAATGTGTGAACTACTTGACATTTGTTTTAAAATAATTAAAAGATATTGTGCTAGCAATTTTATAAGGCTCAGGTTTGAGCCTATTAGATTTTAAGGAACGACATGTCTGAAAAACAAAATCATGACTTAATGGAGGGAACTGCTGTGGATTCCCCTTTAATTGACTCGATTGGAAATGCAGTCAAAAAACTTATCGAAAAAGGTAAAGAACACGGATACATAACGGTAGAAGAGCTGAATAAAGCACTTCCGCCGGAAAAAGAGTCTTCCGAACAAATAGAGGATATAATGTCAAGTATTTCCGATATGGGTATAAGTATTATATCCGAATCGGAGGCTGACAGTTTCGATTCTGACGAAAGTGTGGAAGATGGCGAATATGCCGATGAAAGCGGTAACTTTGATGAAAAAGAATTAGGCCGCTCGGATGATCCTGTTCGTATGTATTTAAAAGAAATGGGGACTGTTGAGCTTTTATCCCGTGAGGGAGAAATTGCAATCGCTAAGCGTATTGAGGCCGGTAAAACGGTTATGATTAGCGGTTTGTGTGAAAGCCCGATGACCTTAAAAGCCATATCCTTGTGGCGAGATGAATTGGTTAACGGAACTATGCAACTTCGTGATATTATAGACCTCGAAATGATGTATGGCGATGATACCGAAGCAATGGTTTATGATGATGAAGAAACTCAAGTTGATGATCTTGATAAAGTTACCAAAGAACTATCAGAAAAAAATCTGGATGAAATTGATGATGATTTAGATACAGATATCGAGCTTGATGGTGCGGTTGACGAAGTCGAAGATATTGATGATATGGATGAATCAGAGGCTTCGGACAGCGATGAGTTGGATGAAAACGGAGATAAAGTTTCAGAAGCATCGGAAGATGGCGAAGACGGATCAATCGGCCACAGTTCAACTTCTATATCTACTATGGAAAATGCGCTTTTGGAACCTGTGTTGGAAATTTTGAACAAAATTTCAGGTTACTACGATGATTTGAAGAAAATTCAAACTCAACGCATGGCTGCTATTATGTCCGGACGTAAGGTAGCTCCGGCTGTCGAAAAAAAATACAGCAAAGTGAAAAAAGAACTTGTAGAATTGATGAGTTCTATTCACCTGAATTCTTCTCGTGTTGAACAGTTAGTTGAACAACTTAATGAATTAAATAAACGTTTGATGGGTATGGAAGGTAAGTTATTGCGCTATGCTTTGTCTTGCAAAATAAAGCGTGAAGACTTTTTACAAACATATCAAAAATCAGAACTTGATCCGGCTTGGCTTGATGAAATTTCGAATATCAATGATAAACATTGGAAGATTTTTGTTGAGCGTTACGGTAAAGAAATTATGGAGCTTAGAGACGGAATAGCTCAAATGTCGCAAGAATGCGGTTTGCCTATCGTTGAATATCGTAAAATGGTTGATACAATCAAACGTGGTGAACGTGAGGCAGAAAGAGCTAAAAAAGAAATGATTGAAGCCAATTTGCGTTTGGTTATTTCTATTGCTAAAAAGTATACCAACCGCGGTATGCAGTTCTTGGATTTAATACAAGAAGGTAATATCGGTTTAATGAAAGCAGTCGATAAATTTGAATATCGACGCGGCTATAAGTTTTCTACTTATGCTACTTGGTGGATTAGGCAGGCTATTACTCGCTCTATTGCCGATCAGGCAAGAACTATTCGTATTCCGGTCCACATGATTGAAACTATCAATAAACTGGTAAGAACTTCACGTCAGATGCTTGCCGAAATGGGCAGAGAACCTGTGCCGGAAGAGCTGGCAAAGCGCTTATCTATGCCTTTGGAAAAAATTCGTAAGGTTATGAAAATCGCTAAAGAACCGATTAGTTTAGAAGCTCCGGTCGGTGATGAGGAAGATTCTTCGTTGGGTGATTTTATCGCCGACGAGAGCGCATTACAACCTCTTGACAGTGCAATTCATTCTAACTTGAAAGAAACTTGCAGCAAAATTTTATCTTCACTTACTCCGAGAGAAGAGAGAGTTTTGCGTATGCGTTTCGGAATTGATATGAGCACCGATCATACTTTAGAAGAGGTTGGTCAGCAGTTTAATGTAACAAGAGAACGTATTCGTCAGATTGAGGCTAAGGCTTTAAGAAAATTAAAGCATCCGAGCCGTTCAAGAAGACTTCGTTCGTTTTTGGATCAATAACGCTATAGCCCCTTTGAAAAGGGGCTTGTTTGTATGGAGAATTTTATGAGCGAATATAATCAGACTGATAAAATAACGATGTATAATTCGTTTTTATCGAGGAATAAATCAAGACTTCAAGAACTTATCAATTTTGCCAAAGTGAGCGGATTTAATAAAATAGGCATTGCTAATTGTAAAGGTGTGCAACCTTATGCGGATAAATTGAAAGAAATTTTAGATAAGGAAGGGTTTGAAGTTTTTGCAATAAATTGTAAAGATAGCGGCTTAAACGGAAATTGTATTTGTGAAGAAATGAAAGGTCCTTGTTGCGATCCTTTATCACAAGCGGTTTATTTAAATGAAAAAAACACGCATTTAAACATAAATGTAGGTTTATGTTTAGGACACGGAATTATTTTTTCAAAGCACAGTATTGCACCGGTTACAACATTTTTGGTTAAAGATTTTGCAACAATGCATAGCAGTATTGAAAATTTGAAATAGTTATTCCACAAGTTTAGGTATTATTACTAAAAGAGATTTACTTTTAAAAAAATACGTATACTTTATCTATGAAAATATTTTATTGAAAGGCTAAAAAATGTTACATCCGTGGCACGGCGTAAGCAGAGGCGAAAATCCTCCCGAAATTATGACGGCAATTATTGAAGTTCCTAAAGGCTCTCAAACAAAATATGAGCTTGATAAATTAAGCGGTCTGTTAAAGGTTGACCGTATAC
>JBGVOY010000167.1:0-3430 GCA_045126755.1 Alphaproteobacteria bacterium
GCAACATATATGAACACTTGGGTAGGAACAAAAATAAATCATGACCTGAAAAGACATTTGTTTAAAAAGTTATTATGCTTTGAAACATCGTTTTTTGATAATCACGATTCGGGAATGATAATCCAGCGTTTTAATTCTGACTCGACAACTGCTTGCAGCGGTCTTTTGGATAATTTAAAAACATTTATATCCAGATTTTTCTCATCCGTTTCTTTAATCTGCGTATTGTTTTACAATTCTTGGCAATTAGCCATTATTGCCGTTATTGTTTTATTATGTGCGCTTATGCCGTTATCTTCGGTAAAACGCCGCATCAAAAAATCTATCACTCAAAACGTTGAAGAAACTACAAAAATATACACTAACTATAATGAAACTCACAACGGCAACAAAACTATTGCTTCATATAATATGCAAAACTTTATTTATGAAAAATTCAATACGGCTCTTGTTAAGGTGTTTAAGCTGACAATGAAAGTTGTGCAAAAAACCGGTTGGATGACACCTCTGATGCACGTTATTGTATCAGCCGGTATCGGTGGTGTAATTTGGTATGGAAGCACTCTTATCGTAGAAGGAAAAATTTCGGCCGGTAACTTTGTATCGTTTATTACCGCACTTATTTTGTTATATACTCCGATAAAAAGTATCGGCAAAAGCTTTAATAACGTGCAAATTTCGTTTTTAGCCATTGAACGTATTGTAGAACTATTAAACATAGTTCCGACAATTAAAGATTGTGAAAATCCCAAGACTTTGAAAAAAATCAAAAAAGAAATTGAGTTTAAGAATATATGTTTTGAATATGTAAAAGACTGTCCCGTATTAAAAAATGTTAACTTAAAAGTAAAATCAGGAAGCAATATTGCCATTGTCGGAAACTCCGGCGGCGGAAAAACCACCCTCGTAAATATGCTCCCTCGCTTTTATGAAGTTACAAGCGGAGAAGTTTTAATTGATGGGATTAACATTAAAGAATATTCTTTAGAATCTTTAAGAAACAATATCGCTGTCGTATTTCAAGACAATTTCTTATTTTCCGGTACGATAAGAGATAATATCTTATACGGAAAACCCGATGCAACTCAAGAACAAATAAACAAAGTTTTGAAAATGGTATATTTGGAAGAATTTGTAAACGGTTTGGAAAAAGGTTTAGACACCGAAATCGGTGAAAGAGGAACTTTGTTATCGGGCGGTCAAAAACAACGTTTGGCAATAGCAAGAGCCTTAATAAAAGATGCCCCGATTGTTATTTTGGACGAAGCAACCTCCGCACTTGATAACAAATCAGAAGCCGTTGTTCAAAAAGCCATTGAAAACCTTATGAAAAACAGAACTGTTTTTGTAATTGCCCATCGCTTATCAACAATTAAAAATGCCGAACAAATTATTGTTATGAACGATGGCGAGATTGTTGAAAAAGGCACTCATGAAGAACTTTTAAAAAGTCCTGTCGGAGCATATTCGGTATTATATAACGCACAATTTAAAAACAAATAACTCACTAAAAGGCACTGCTCAGTGCCTTTTTTTTACAATTTCATATTTTTAATAAAGCGATATAGCGTCATATATTGCACGCCCATAATTTTAGATATACGATTTTTAGATACACCATCATTTAGAAATTTTTTAATCTTTTCAACATTTTCTGATAGTTTTAAGTGTTTAGACTTTGCACCAATCGGGCGCCCTAGTTTTATGCCCTGCTCTTTTTTTGAAGCCAAAGAACTCTTGGTGCGTTGCGATATTAAATCACGCTCAATTTGTGCAGCCAAACCAAAAGCAAACGCCAATATTTGAGACTGAATATCATTACCAAGTTGATAATTTTCTTTAATAGTAATTATTTTGCATCCTTTATTTAAGCAAAATTGCAAAATTGACATAACTTCTAACAACGAACGACCTAAACGAGATATTTCGGTTGTGATAATAGTGTCTTCATTAGATATGGTTTCTAACAAAAGTCCTAGTTTTCGTTGGTTTAATGGCTTGCGAGACGAAACTGTTTCTTCTATCCATTTATTAATTTGTAAATTATGTTTAATTGCATATTGCTCAATTTCAAACTCCATATGTTTAAATTCTTGTTTTTCAGTACTTTTTCTAATATATCCGTAAATCATTTTATCCTCACAGGTTGGGTTAAAAATCAAATGATTATGCAAAAAGCTACTCAATTTAAACCAACGTTTAAATCAAGCAATTTTTAAGCTACAAACAACACAAAAAAACTCCTAATATCCTTATTTTTATACTTCATATTTGTTTTTAAGACTCATAAAAAAAACGTTGGTTTATGTTAAATCCTAGGCATATAAAATTTTATGGAGTTAACAAATGGCAGAGACAACATATTTAAAGGCTTTAGTTGAGTCTATCAAATTTATTTATAACCATTCAGGAGATTACTTTGTAAGTACAGAGGGGCGTGAACGCTCAATGGTTTTTCGCATTGCTCACCGTCTGGCAAACAAAATTGAGGGAAAATATGAAGATACTTTTGTAGATCTTGAACCGACACGATGTGAAGGTGATGTAAAAAGAAATGAAAATGGCAAACCTATCAGACCTGATTTAGTCATTCATAAAAGAGTTGATACAGGTTATTTAGCTGTTGAGTTTAAGTGTTATAAACGAGAAACAGAGTGGAGTAAAGACTTCAAAAAATTAGAATATTTAACATCAAAATATAGTAACCCACACTATGAACTCGGTGCTTTTGTTTATCTTACTAATAATATAAATGACATACAAATTAAAATTTATGAAAATGGTACAGACGTTACCAATAACGACACATATAATAAAATTTTGAAAGGATTTAATCATGCTTAACATTTCAAGAAAAACAAATAGAAAATTTATTTTTAAAAACTGCTTATTGTTAAGCACAGTATGTATTGGTTTATTGTTTAGTGAAAATGTAAGAGCGGAATTGTGGGTAACTGAAGGAACATATTCGGCATTAACTACTACTAATAACGAATATGTAAAAAAATATTCATTAGCAGAAACTGATGATACAAATACTTTCACTCAAACACAAACATTTACTGATTTAACATTCTCTACCGAAGGGTCCGCAACTGTTAATACTATTTCAACAAATATATCATCCTCATCAACTGATAATGAATTAATAACAGCAAAAGCAGTGTATGATGCTTTAGAAAATGCCGGAGTTGATGACATGCTCACTAAAACTGAGGCTGACGGAACTTATGCTAAATCTGACGATGTATATTCTAAAACTGAAGCCGATGGCAAATACGCAACTCAAGATGCAATCAGCGATATGTTAACTAAAACCGAAGCTGACGGTACATATGCGACTCAAGATGCAATCAGCGATATGTTAACTAAAACCGAAGCTGACGGTACATATGCGACTCAAGATGCAATCAGCGACATGTTAACAAAA
>JBGVOY010000168.1:0-2465 GCA_045126755.1 Alphaproteobacteria bacterium
CTTCAAGCAGATCCGCGATAACTACTTTCATAAGTTCAATATCATGCGATCGACCGCTGTTGTAAACGCAATTCACTCTTTGCAAAAGTTCGTCAGCCATAGTATTTTTAACGAAATTGCCAAGTGGAGGTGAAACATGGCCAGAAGTAATCATACCGCCAAGCGTCATATTTTTTTCGACAATTAAAACTTTTGCTCCTTGTCTAGATGCTTCTATTCCTGCACCTATTCCGGCAACGCCGCCGCCAATAACAACAACATCAAAATCACCAATATTATCAACCGATTTATTGTAATTAATCATATATGTAACTCCATAAAATAAGTATACTTAAATTTTAGGCGATTTTACGATAAAAGTCAATGGCCTTTATAAAATATCCTAAATATTTACAATAAGATATTATAATAAGTTAGAAGTAAGATTTTAACTTTTCAAAATCGTTTATTATATAGGACCCAGATAGTCTTGGGAGGCAAAGCCTCTTATGCTGTTAAGTATTGCGGAAATTGAAAACGGTTGCGGTACATTTACGCCGAAAACAGTTCATTTGGGTATGGATGAGGCGCTTACGTGTGGTAGGGGACAGCATTATGTTAAAAACGGCGATAAGCCTTATGAAAAGGCATTTAGATAAAGTGTTAGATTTAGCCAAGAAGTATATGGAAATATCCGACTATACGGAGTTGAAGGAAAAAGTGCAATATTTGTTGTAAAAAACAAGGATATTGTGAGGTCGGTTCTCATCGTTATCCGCTTGTTTTTTCAGGGGATTTAATACGAGCAAGTAAAGTAAATGTAAATGTGTGATTAAATATCAAATTTTTTGGTGTAAAAATTAACACACCAAAGCCCTTTAAAATAAAGGTTTATAGCGATTTTAAAAATGGGAGTTAAGGAGCTGTTAATCCTTACACATTGGGTTAAATATGGCATAACTTGTAGAGTGAATAGGAAAACGGGCTATTTTAGCGAGAAAAATCGTTAAAAATAGCCCGTTTTTGAGTGTCGGCGAGAGCCTCTGCTTCCGATATTGAATTGAGTATTTTAATTAGAAGGTAAAAGCTGTATTAAATTTTAAAATACATTTGATTTTTGCTGGTAGGTTTTTCAGGAAGTGTCATACCGATTAACCCTGCTTCAAGAGCGGGTTTTAGATAATTATCCCTAAAAGAGTTTCGGGATTTGATATTCAATTTTTCCATTAACTCCATTGCCGATTGTGGGTAGCTTTCCATAACGCCCATTAAAGCGTTGATATAATTGCTTAAATGGTTGTAATGTTTTCTACTGTCTGCGAGAATATCTTCGATGGCGTCGTTAATTACGCCAAGCATAAAGGTAATAAATGCATTGGATTTTCCGTCAAGGGTGGATTGTTTAATTGCATTATAATATTCTTCTTGGTTGTCTTTAATAATACTCTCAATGGGTATCCATTGAAAGATAGGTTTCCACGTGGAGAGTAATATGGTTTGCCAAAGTCTGCCCGTTCTGCCGTTTCCGTCGCGGAAAGGGTGGATAAATTCAAATTCATAGTGAAACACACAGGATTTGATTAGCATAGGCGTAGAAGAATTTTTTGCCCAAGAAAAAAGATCTTGCAATAAAGCATAAACCATTTTTGCGGGGGGAGCGGTGTGTACGATTTTCCCTTTGCTGTCGAATACGCCAACAGAGCCCGTTCGCAATTTGCCTGCTTCTTCCACCAAATTTTGCATCATAATACCGTGGATTCGTAGTAAGTCGCTCAATTCATATGGCTTGGCGGTTTGGATTTCTTTATAAGCCATAAACGCATTTTTAACGGCTAGAATCTCGTCTTGCGGGCCTAATACTTTTTTGCCGTCGATAATATCCGTTACTTGATTCAATGATAACGTGTTTTGTTCAATTGCAAGAGAGGAATGAATACTTTTCAAACGAGAGATTTTACGAAGTCTAGGAAGTTTTTCCAACTCATTAATGTTGGAAAGTTTACCAAGCTTTTCCATAATTTCGCTTGAAAGTTCAAACATTTCTGCGGTAAGATCAAAAGGGGGAATATACTTATCCATTGTTTGCCTCCTAATCATAGTTTATCAAATTTGATTTTAAAAGTCAATCATCTTGTGCGTTATCTTGCACATTTTCCTGTCGTAAAAATAAAAAAGAAGTGATAAAATGGAGCAACTTGCAATAATCAAGTATGCTATAAGAAAGAATTTAAAAGTATTAAAAATAAAAGGACTTATCGAGTGGGTTGGGTTGAAAAATGGGTATTGAATAAGAATAAAAGCGATGTGTAAATCATAAAATTAAAACAATTTTGATTTGGTGAAAGATTGGCGAAGAATTGCTGAAAGGCTTTAAAATAAAGGCTTTCAGCAATTACCATTTGGCTTCAAGTCCCGTTGCCTCAACCAAAAAGAAAGTGAAATTTGTCTAACGACGAGTTCACTTCTTTTTTTGCATTTTTTGGGCT
>JBGVOY010000169.1:0-5242 GCA_045126755.1 Alphaproteobacteria bacterium
TCAGGATACAGATTGATTGCAAATATTAAAGCATTTCGTACCGGACATTTTCACAATAACGAAGTTTTGAAAAAAATTTTTGCCGATACTTCCAATTATGAAATTTTGTAAAGGAAAAAAAATGAAAAGAATTTTAGCACTGTTTTGTATAACCGTAATGTTGTGTTCTTGTGCATCTTCAAAATCAAATGATGCGGAAACGTCTATGCAAACGGCTGAGCAATTATACAAACAAGGATATAATTATTTACAAAAAACCTCGTATGAAACCGCAGCTGAAAATTTTGAAAAAATAGAATTGGAACATCCGTATTCCAAGTGGGCAGTAAAGTCTAAACTTATGAGTGCTTATTCGTACTATAAGGCTGAAAAATATGATGATGCGATTATGGCTTTAGAGCGTTTTATAAAATATCATCCGTCAAACAAAGATATTGCTTACGCATATTATATGAGAGGGTTGTGCTATTATGATCAAATAACTCCGGCACAAAAAGACCAAAGTAACAGCAAAAAAGCTCAAGATGCGTTTAATCAGTTAATAGTTTTATATCCGGACACCGATTATGCAAAAGATGCAAAAGCTAAAATTAACCTGATAATTGATCATATTGCCGGTCAAGAAATGAACATAGGCAGATATTATTTAAAAAATCAAAACTATTTATCTGCACTTAATCGCTTTAATGTTGTTGTCGAAAATTATCAGACAACTCCGCAAATTGAAGAAGCTTTATATCGTCAGGTGGAGATTTATACAATTATAGGCCTTAAAAACCAAGCAATAAAATCTGCCAAGGTTTTAGAGCATAATTATCCTAAAAGTAATTGGAATAAAAAAGCGCAAAAAATCATAAAATAGGTTTTTGATAAATGCTGAAAAGTCTGTCGGTTAGAAATGTGGTTTTGATTGATAAATTGGATTTAGATTTTTCCGAAGGCTTGAGTGTGTTCAGCGGAGAAACCGGTGCCGGTAAGTCTATTTTGCTCGATTCGCTTGGCCTTGTGCTTGGAAAAAGAGGCGAAACCGGTTTAATAAGACATGGCACAGATAAGCTTACGGTCAGTGCGGTTTTTGAAATTAACGATAAAGATAATCCTTTTTACAAAATATGCGCTCAAAACGATATTGAAGTTGAAGATGAAATTATTGTTAAGCGCTCATTATCAACAGACGGAAAATCTAAAATTTTCTTAAATGACCAGCCTATTACACAACGCTTGCTTAAAGAGTTAGGTTCGTATTTAGTTGAAATTCACGGTCAGTTTGACAATCAGGGCCTGCTAAATCCGGTAAATCATTTAAGCGTGCTTGATTCGTTTGGCGGTTATGAACAAGAATTAAATTGTGTATCTGAGAGTTATAAAAAATATAAAAAATTGCAAAAAGAGTTGATAGCAGCTCAAGATGATTATGCTAAATCGGTTAGCGATGAACAAAATCTGATTCATTGGATAGATGAGCTTGAAAAACTTAATGTTAAAGTCGGCGAAGCTGAAGAATTAAGCAAAAAAAGAGTTGAAGCAATGAACGCTGAAAAAATTATTGAAAACTTAAATGTTGCTTATTCGTGTTTGCAAGGAAAAGATATTGCTTCAATGCTTCAGAAAGCTCAAAGTGCATTAAGCAGAGCCAATCATTTAACCGAAAACAAGTTTTCAGATATTGAAGAAATGCTAAACACTACTTTGATTGAGTTTAATGAAACCGTTAATCTGATTGAACAAAAAAGTTCTGAAATTACACATAATTCCGATGAAGCTGAAGCAATAGAAGAAAGGTTGTTTGCCTTAAAAAGTTTGGCTCGTAAGCATTCGTGCGATATAGATGATTTACCGTCAATATTAGATGATTTTAGGGCAAAAGTAAATCTTATCAACAAGGGGCAAGAACATATTTTACGGTTAAATAAAGAGCTTTGTCTGGCAAAGCAAGACTATATTAACAAAGCAGACATAGTCAGAAGCTTGCGTCGTAAAGCTGCTCAAAATTTAGATTCGGCAGTTAAATCAGAACTTCCATATCTTAAAATGGAAAAAGCAAATTTTGTTACCGCAATAGATAATTTGCCTGAAAGTTCTTGGTCAGAAAAAGGTATGGATGACGTTAGTTTTAAAATATCTACCAATGCCAATACGGATTATGGTGATTTAAGCAAAATTGCTTCCGGCGGTGAGTTATCTCGTTTTATGTTGGCATTAAAAGTCAATTTAGCAAAAAAGAGTAGTGTTGAAACACTTATTTTTGATGAAATAGATGCTGGTATCGGCGGAGCAACCGCACAAGCCGTTGGCGAAAGACTTAAAAAGTTATCTGATATGGTTCAGGTTTTGGTTGTTACGCACTCTCCGCAAGTTGCAAGTTTTAGTAAAACTCATTTTATGGTAAGTAAAAGCACTAAAAATGACGAAACCACAACATCTGTTTGCTTATTAAACGAAAATCAAAAACAAGAAGAAATTGCACGTATGCTATCCGGCGATACTATTACCGATGAAGCCAGAGCAGCGGCCAAGGCTTTGATTTGCGGATAAATTTTTTGCAAACTTTTAATATCCCCCGCCCGTAGCTTTATAAAAAGCAACAATATTTTTAAATACATTACCGCTTGAATTTGCTAAATCGGTTTGTGATTTAAGCAAATTTTGTTGAGTTTGCAATAATGAAGAAAATTCAATTAAGCCGTTTTCATACTTTTGTTGCATAGATTTTAAAACTTTTTGCATACTGTAGACGGCGTTTCTTTGAGATTGGTTTGTTTTTAATTCTTGTTGTATGGCAACAGTGGCATTATTTAATTCTTCTACGGCTTTTAAAATAGTTTGACGATATTGTTGATAATTTTCCTCTTTTATCTGTTTTTGTAAGATTACATTTTCAGACAGTTTGTTCCAGTTAAAAAGCGGTAAGTTTAACACCGGATTGTAACTGTAAGCCTTACTGTCAGAACTAAATATGTCAGATAATTTGTCAGATTGATATCCCAATAATGCACTAATACTGATGTTAGGATACATTTCGGCGATAGCTTGTCCTATTACGGCATTTTGTGCCGCCAATGTTCTTTCGGCTACTTTAACATCGGGACGAGAACGAATTATTGAAGCAGGCAAGTCGTATAAAACTTTCAAATTATATTTATATGCTTTGCTCAAAGGATTGGTGTCGGTCTTTGATAATATAACCGGCAATCTGTCAGGTAATGTTCCGCACAAAACAGCTAACGCATTTTTTAAGTTTGTTTCGTTACTTTCCAGTGTCGGTATCATAGCTTTGGTTGTATCCAAAATATATTTTGCCTGATGATAGGTTCCGCTATCGGCAAGACCGGCTTTGTATTTTTCGGAAACGGTATCAAAAATATCCTGCTGAAGTTTTATGTTTTCATAAGCAATTCTTAAATTTTCGTGTATGGTCTTGAGTTCGAAAAACGTGGTGGCAACCTCAGCAACAATCATTGATTTTACATTTCGTAAGCTATATAGTGCTTGCTCAAATTCGGCTAATGTTTGCTCGTTTATCCTTCTTCCTTTTCCCCATATATCAAGTTCCCAAGAAGCATCAAACCCAATTTGAAAATAATCGGTATCGGCACTTAATCCGATGTTTTTACTTGGATTAACATAATCGTATTCGGAATTTAAATTAAGCATAGGTAAAAAAGCAACCTTGTTGATTTGCACTAATGTTCTTGCCTGTCTTAATTTTGAAATTGAAGTTAATATATCAGGGCTATTTAAAAGGGCATAGTTAATTAAGGTATTTAGTTTTTCATCATCAAACTGCTCATACCAAGTATTTGAAATTTTTAAATCGGTATTGCTTAGTTTTAAAGCTTCTTTTATTTGTTTGTCTTCATAAACCGTAGGTTCGATATAATCGGGTCCTACTGTGCAGGAAGTAATCAAAAAAGACACAGATAACATTAAAATTTTACGCATTTTTTTCTTCCTCCTTGTTTTTATAATTATCAATAGGAATGAAATGCTCCTTTATTGTTTCAAACAAAGCAAAAAGCGACGGGATAAAAATTATACCGATAACGGTTGCCGCAATCATTCCGAAAAACACTGAACTTCCGATGGCAATTTGCGAAGCGGCTCCGGCACCTTTGGCAATAATCATCGGAAGCACACCCAAAATGAAGGTAAGTGCGGTCATTAAAACAGCTCTAAAACGTTCGGCAGCCCCTTTTTTCGCCGCTTCTAAAATACTTTCTCCTTTTTCACGGTATTCTTTAGTAAATTCGACAATCAAAATGGCATTTTTGGCAGCTAGTCCGATTAGCATAATTAAACCTAATTGAGCGTAAATACTCAAAGACTGTCCCATCAGATGCAATCCGGCAATAGCACCTAAAATAGCAAACACGGTTGAAAACATAACCGCAAATGCAAGCATCCAACTTTCGTATAATGCAACCAAAAATAAGTAACAAAAGATAAGTGCAAGAGATATTAAAATTATGGCTAAACCTCTTGCTTCAACTTCTTGCAAGCTTAATCCGGTCCATGCAATTTCATAACCTTTTGAAAGGTCAGTGTGAGCAATAGATAATATTTTATCAATGGCACTTCCGGAGCTTACGCCTTCTTTTGTTTGAGCGGTTATGGAAGCGCTGGTATGTTGATTGTAGCGATAAATTATTTTTGGGCTGATTGTAGTTTTCAGTTCGGCAAAACTTTTTAATCTGACTTTAGAGCCATCGACTGATGTTACATACAAATTATTTATATCATTTATATCGGCTCTGTCTTGAAAATCTGCCTGAAGTATTACTTTGTTTGTTTGTCCGTTTAAGGTAATATTGTTAATATATCTTGAGCCCAAATTATTTTGTAAAGCTGAAAACAGGTTTGCAACCGGAATTTTATATGATTGCAGTTTATCTCTGTTTATATCAAGATAAATATGAGGAGTATCAGAGGTAAAAGTGCTGAATGCGTATTCTAAAACAGATGATGTGTTTAATTTTTCAAGATAAACTTGCAGCGTTTTATATAAATCTGCCGGAGTGATATTGCCTTCTGCCGCTAACAATTCCAAAGATAATCCGTCACTTTGTCCGACACCCGGAATGGACGGCGGGGCAAAAAAGTTAATTTTTGCATTTGCATGGTCTGAAAATTCTTTGGTAAGTTTTTCGGTAATCGTATTTAATGAAGTCTGCTTTGTTTTTCGTTCATTCCAATTTTTTAATCCGACAACGCCTAAAGCAACATTTTCGCCTTTACCTCCGAG
>JBGVOY010000170.1:0-8234 GCA_045126755.1 Alphaproteobacteria bacterium
TTTTAGGATAATCTTTTGAGCTTATTTTTTCGGCTCCTGCAAAGCCAAGCATCATTTTATTGCCGAAATTGTATGAAATAAGCATCCATATAAACGAAATTACGCAAACCGGAATAAAAAATGTTGATAAATGTCCGATACTGCTAAAGACAGGTATGGTATATTTATTAAGATACAACTCTATGATTGGAAATATATCAGTCAATATATGCACTCCTAATTCTGTATATTCTTTGTCATCTATAATACATATTGCAAGTGTATTGAACATTACAAGAGTTATCATGAGCAACAACGGAAACAGCACAACAAGTAAAACTGTTTTTAAGTTATTGACAGCCAGTTGATCATATAAAGTAATAGGTTTTTTCATCTGTTAAAAAGATACCTTAGGAGGTTGTTTTACCATATTTTTCTCTTGTTCATCAAGTTCAAAATATTGAGCTTTTTGAAAATGAAACATATTTGCCAATATATTGCTCGGAAATGTTTGTATTTTGGTATTAAGGCCAAGCACGGTAGAATTATAGAACCTGCGAGAAGCCTGAATTTTATCCTCGGTGTCGGTTAATTCTTGCTGTAATTCAATAAAAGTTTGATTAGCTTTCAAATCAGGATAACTTTCGCCTAAAGCAAATATACTTTTAAGTGTTCCGCTTAAATTATTTTCTGCCAACGACTTATCTGAATTTACGCCTTGAACTCCCATGGCTAAAGTTCTGGCTTTTATTACCTGTTCTAAGGTTTCTTTCTCGTGTTTTGCATATCCCTTAACGGTTTCAACCAAATTTGGTATAAGATCGTATCTTCTTTTTAATTGAGTTTCAATATCGGAAGCACTTTCTTTTACATACTGAACAGATTTAACCAAGCCGTTGTATAAAAAGATAATATATAGTGCTAACAACAAACAAATTAACAACAATAAACTCATAATATTTTCTCCAAATTTAGTTACACATACAGTAAGATACGTTAAATGCTGTTTTTTGTAAAGTTAAAAATATAAATTATAAAAAAACGTGCTTTGCCTTTTACAAAGCAAAACACGTTTTAAAACGTTAGTCTTTTAAAATTTTGTATCCCATAAGGCATAAGATAACAAAAACTATAGACACAACAATTATAGCTGTGTTGTTTTGTCTAATTACTGCCTCCCAGATACCACAACCAAGTAACACAATAGCCACCCATATCAGCATTGCACCCAATGGAAGTGATGCGGCTTGAAATGGAGTGTAGCTATTGTTCACTCTGTGCAGAGCAACTACAAAGCATGCAAGCATTCCACCACCGCACAGTATACCCATCACGGCAAGCGGATTGGTTTCCGGCAATGTAAACTGCCATACAGTTAGTCCAAGCATCACAAGACCAACGACAATCGCAATAATGTATGCGATTGGAAATTTCTTCTTCTCCATGTTGTTTTTGAATAATAAAGATATAGTCCGAAATATATCTTTTGAGTGAATAAAAGTTTATTACTCCCAAACAAAAACAATTCTGCGATAAACAGAAATGAAAAAGCTCGGACAGGAAATAATAAACATACTAGTATTTTGTGTCTATACATATACCACAATTTTTGTTTTTTGTAAAGTTAAAATATATCTTGCATTGAAAGCAAAGTTATTTATAATAAGTGATGTTGAGATAGCCCATATCTCAATTATGGTGTGACAACCAAGCGTTATATGGGCAGTAAAACTTTCAGTTTATTGAAAGTCTTATTGTTAATGGGCATTTACCGAAAGGTGGATGCTTGCAAAATAAGACTTTGTTCCAATATGCAAGACTACAATTCATATAACGCGTAGTTGTCAACATCCGCCACTTCCGGCTTAATCTTTTTCAAATGGGCTGAAACGGTATATGTTTTGGGAAAAATTTGTGCTTTTTTTGGGCATCGCGACGTTGCATATTCCATACAATTAGAAAATAAATTAAAACAAGAGGTTATCAAACTTATAGAGCAGGGGTATGATGAGTTTTGGCTCTGCGACGAAGGTTTTTTTGATAATCTGTCACGAGTAGTTATGTTAGAGCTAAAAGAAATTTACGGTTCCCGAATTTACCTTTGCTATATTTGTGCATATAATCCCAATAAATTTTCTAAAGATAAAATAAAACATTTAGAAGCACGATATGAAATAGATTATCCCGATGTGGTTTATGAAGGGTTGCAAAAATATGCAATAATACGTCGTAATCAATATATTGCAGATAATGTCGATGCCATTATTTGTTACATCATACGAGAATACGGAGGAGCATACAAAGCTGTTAAAAGAGCAATTAAAAATAACAAGACAATAATAAATTTAGCTGATTTGTAATTTATGGTGATTATACATTAAAAAAACGTGCTTTGTAAAATACAAAGCACGTTTTTTTATTTGTCGGACATCACCACAAAGCCCCATATTGCAAATAGTATTGCGAAGACTAGCGCAATACATACCGGTACTATAGCGCCTGAGGAGATAAAACTCCATATACCAATCCCCAAAATCACTGTTGCCATCCACAGAAGCGATACGCCAAATGGACGTTCCGCCTCTGCGACAGAATACTTCTTGTTGTTGAGACGGTAGAAACCGACTATAGAGCAAGATATAATACCGCCAATGCATAGAGTATACATTATGTCCAGCGGGTCTGCTGATGGCGTTTTAATCTGCCATATAGCAGCTACAATGGTTATTATACCGACAATCGCTGCAATAATATACACAGCGACAGTTTTAAAATTTTGCTTTTTCATTTTTTGATTTTGTTATTAAAGATATAGTCCGAAATATATCTTTTGAGTGACTAAAAATTTATTACTCCCCAACAAAAACAATTCTGCAATAAACAGAAATGAAAAAGCTCGGACAGGAAATAATAAACATACTAGTATTTTGTATCTATACATATATCACAAATTTTGTTTTTTGTAAAGTTAAATTATTCACTTATAATATATTCGGGCGGAATGCAGCCATTTTTAAGAACAATCATATAATGTCTGATAACCGCATAAAGCAAACATTGTTTTACATCAACTTTGTGCCAATCAAGAGCAGAAAAATCAATATCATCAGCTTTAACCTGATAAAAAATTTCGTTACACCCTTTTTCATCAGAACCGTTTTTACACCAAATACTTTCAACCAAGCCATCTCTAATTAGCTCATCTAAATTAAAAGAAAACAATTGGCAACCATTAACAATTTTTTCTAATACAGGGTCGTTTCCTTCATATTTTATGGTTTCGGTTAAACAAGATATTGCTCTTGACCTGCCATAAAATGTGCTATCCATCCATTTTAATATATCTTCTTTTTTATCTGAACCTGCACGATGAATATACGGTTTTAAATCTCTGTCTATTTTAGATATAGAAAGTAAACCGTCTTTTAATACACTATTTTCTTTTGGTGCATAGTGGTAAAGTTTCATATTCTTTCCTTTTTCGTAAAGAGTGTTAGAATTTTGCTTGCTTGATAAATTTTTCTGTATTCTTCAATTTGCGGAACGCTTTGTTCGGTTGTTTCGGCTAACATTTTATCCCTTAACGTTTTAGCACCAATTCTGTGGTAAAAATTGTGTAATTTTTTGCTTTCATCTCTTTTGTAAACTCTTTGAGCTTCTGCAAAATGATTAAAAATTGTGCTGTGCGGATGTTCTAAAGTTTGAGCTTGTCTTTCAACAGCACCTAAAAATTCGGCTTTACTGTCAGGATATTGATTGCTAATTTCCTGTAACATTTTTGCTGTTTCAAGTGAAGTAACCATATCCTCCTTCGAATAACCCATATTATCTATTTTTTCTTTAGTATATTTATAAAGTTCCTGCCAATTAAGAAGACCTGTTTCGTTCAATAAATGATTACATTTACCAGCTTTTACTTCTTCGATGATTTGTTTGGTTGCCGGATATTCAAAATAGGCCAAACCTAATCTTTCATTTAACAAAGCACCGCTCATTGCAGCTGATTCATTAAGCAAACGCTTTTCAACCATATTTATAATATTTGTATCACCGGTTCTGACAGCTTGCAGCATCATATAACAAGTGGCGGCTGAGTTGGCCTGCATTTCAATAAAGCATCTTTCATAATGAGATTCTTTGGAAAAGTTAGGGTTTTTAGCTTTTTGAATTGCTTTAGCTTCATCTCGTGATAATCCTTTATATAATAATTTATAGTGTTCCAATGTGTCTTTGTCATCATCTGGTGATGTAAAATATTTTGCCTGAACTCCGTGCATAAGCTCATGTATTTCGGTATAAACCGTATAAAAAGGGTCTGTAACCAAGCCAAAAGGAAGAATAACTTCTTTTTTATTATTGTTGATTAACACTGAAAGCGGAGGTGTTTTTTGTCTTCCATATTTCGGATTTACAAAATAGTTATACCAAAACTCTCTTTTTTCAGCATCAAACTCTAGTCTGTCAAGTAATGGTGTTATTTCTTGCGGGGGTTTCTTTAGCGCATCTTCACTCATTGACCCTTGATTAAAGATATTTAAGCAAAAATTTTTATCATCAACATATTGCTTACAGTTTGCGATTTCAAAACTTAAAAATTCTCGGACAGTATTTTCATATGCCGGTTTAAACTCTCCTGTTGTAAGTAAATGTCTGATATCGTTATCAACATCTTGTTCGTCATATTTAAAATTCACAATATCAGAAAATGTAATCATTTTTAGCTTTCCTTTTCATAAGCGTCTTCTTAACATAATTTGTTTTGCATCTTCAATTTGGCTTACAGCTATTGCACGATACTTTTCAGTAACCTATCTGGTTCTGCGTTTTTTTATATTACCAAACCATAATCAGTGTGCCGGCAGTAATTAACAGACAACCGATAATTGCTTTTATGCTCATTGTTTCGCTTAAAAACAACGCAGCTAAGATAATAGTTAAAACAAGACTGAACTTATCAATTGCTACAACTTTTGAGACTTCACCCATTTGCAAAGCCTTAAAATAACAGAGCCACGAAGCTCCGGTTGCAAAGCCTGATGCAATTAAAAACCACCAATTCTTTGCAGATATTGTAAATACCTGATTATGTGAACCGGCAATGAACACCATAGCCCATGACATAAACAAAATTACAATTGTTCTGATGGCAGTTGCCACATTTGAACTGATACCATCTAATCCTATTTTTGCTAAAATTGAGGTAAGGGCAGCAAATAAAGCCGATAAACAAGCATAAATAATCCACATTGGGGTTTCTCCTTAAAGTATGTTTTTACGACATATTTAATACTCTTTTTAAGATTAAATTTCGGTGTTATGAAATATAAAACAAAAATACATTCATTACAATAAAATAAACACACTAAATATAAAAAGCTGTAACGGTTTTAAGTAAATATCTGACATCATTGTCAATATTTTGTTCATCATATATTATCCCTTCAATTCTCTTTCGTTATATACTTAAGGGGTATGACGCCATCTTTAACTACAATTAAATAATACGGAACAACGGAAAAACGCAAACCGAGGCTTTCATCACACACAGACCAGTCAACTGCAGAAGTATCAATGTCTTTAATTGAAGAAAGTTTTACCAATCGTTCATCAACATCTTGCGGAAAATTGTTATCTGAATTTATCTTTATTGCAGGACTGATATAAACAGCCTCAATTAAACCGTCTTTATCAAGAGTATCTACATCTATTGAGAACAAGTCAGCATTTTCTATAAAAGGTTTGAACATATTGATACTTTTCTCTGTCCATTGAATTGGTTCGGAAAAAACTCTTATTCCACGGCTTCGTCCTTCAAAACAGTTTTCCATCCATTTTACAATGCCTTTATGAGTTGTTTGCCCGGAGCGTTTAAAGTAATAACGCAAATCGGCATGAGGATTATTTGCAAAGGATAAAATGCCATCTTTTAATACTGTATTGGGTTTTGTAACGTAATGATATAATTTCATAATTTACGACCTTTGATTAGAATTTTTAGTCATTGAACCGAATATTTGCCGGTTAAGATGATTTATAATAATTTTCTTACCAAAGTTTTTAATTAAGAGTTTTTTTGCTTTAGGCGGAATAAAACCCATAGGCTCTAATTGATGTATCAATCTTTTACCCAAACCGACAGACTTATCTTGCATGGCGGCTTTTCTATACCCTTTGGCGACATCTTTATCGGCAAAAGCAACAAAAATTGCTGCTCTTTTAATTTTCTCACTATCAACAGACGAAATTGTTGAAATTGTTTTTAATATGGTGCTGATATTTCTGGAAAATTCTCCTTGATTAGGATTTTTTCGTTCTATCTGTTCAAAAATTTCTTGAATGCTGACATCCTTTTTTAACTTTTTATTTAAGGCGTCTTGGGCGCATACCTGATATAATAAAGCTCCAAGTTGAACTTTATCTTCAGTTGAATAATTTTCAGGATTTATTTTTGCAAAAGCGCCTCTTACCACACCTTTAAATATTTGCAGGCTATTATCAAAGGAATTAAGTTTCGGAAGTATTTTTTCTTTTACTGCATCAGATAATTTTAAATTTCCGCCATCTTGTGCATTTTGATAAATTGCTTCAAATAAAATCATTCCTATACGTCTGTTTGCACGTGCTTCGGGAGATAATTTATCCGGTTTTTCAGAAGTAAGAACATCGGAAATAAATGTATCTTTATTTTTAATTTCTTTAATCATTTCGTTTTTAAAGCCATTTACGATATTCTCGTTTATTTTATGATGTCCCGTATCAACAGATTTTATGACACATTCAATCAAATCTTTAGGCTTTAAATCTCTGTAAAAATCGTTTAATGCCAACAAACCTCTTTGAAATTCGCTTAAATATGGCGGAATAGGTTTGTTTAACATAATTTCACGTTTATAAAATTCGTTGGTTGCTTTATCTATCTCTTGGCTGAAAACAGTTGCAATATTGGGGTTTTTTGCTAAGTTTTTAATTGTTCTTGCTAAAACTATACCCAAAACTTCTTGTTCTTTCGGTGTCGGTTCTACAGTGCTTATTGAACCCGTGTCAAAAATACCGATAGTGTTAGTGCTTGGGTCTATCTTATATTGTCCGCCGTGTCTGTCAGAGTCAAAACGTTTTCCGGATAGCATATTAGCAAGCTCGGTTGAAAATATGGCTTTTGCAACGGCTGTCTTGTAAGAACCTTCCAAATCCTTAAAGTCAACCCCTTGAGCTTTTTCTAAAATTGCCCAATCTTTGCCTTTAGCTGACCAGTCCATAACTTCAAGCTTAAACTCTACCTTATCGGATTTGACTTTTTCGGGATAAAGTTTTTTAGCATCTAATAATTGTTCGTATCCGATATCTAAATTTGTTTCAATATCGACATTTCCGGCAGCATTATCAACTAAACGCTTAAAAGAAGAAATGTTAGGATATTTATTCTTTAAGGTTGTAAGCATTTCTTTGTATATGGCAAACTCGTTATCTGCCTTTATTTTTGCTCCTCTTCGTAAAATTTTAACAATTTTATCACCAAGCTCGTATGTAACAAAAAACGAAGCAGAGCCTAAGCGTTTGCCTAAAGGGCCGTATTTTAACAGTTCAGATGTAACATCATCCTGACCGGAGAATATGTCCCAACGGGCAGGGGGATTAGCTTGACTTTTAGCAAATTGCATTTCAAAACGAATAAAGTCCGGTACATCAGAATATGAAGCCATAGCTTGTGCCAGTTTTGTGCCTGCCGGACCGGAATTTTCCAAAAACATTCTCAACCCTCTGGCTAAATTTCGTTGTTCGGGGGTATACGGGCTATCAATAAACTGAGCAGAAGATGACTTGCTTTTATTATTTGCTGCTGCCATCATTGCCGCTAAATAAAATGTTTTTTCGCTTTCAGGACGAGCATCAATATAACTGTATAGAAAATCGGAACCCATTTGGGCTAAATCTCCGGCACCTTCAAACAGTTTTTTGGAAGCAACGTCAAATGTAGATACCCAATCTTGTTTTCCGGTAGTAAGAACCTCATTAACAATAACGGCCTTTACTTCTAAACTGGCTGCATCAAATTCTTTTTTAAATGATTTTAAGTTTTCGGCATTGATTTTGTAATAGTATTGTTGCAAATCGTGGGGGTATGTCGGTAAATCTTTTCCGACATCATCTCCTTTTTCCATTCTTTCACATAAATTTGATTTATTGGACTTTTGTATTCACATAAATACACTATTTGTGATAGTTGTTGGGAACATTCACAAAACTTATTTTCTCTC
>JBGVOY010000171.1:0-20323 GCA_045126755.1 Alphaproteobacteria bacterium
AAGGCTACCTCCTCATAGTTTTCTGTCTGCTGCTTAGTGTTGTATGTTGTTACATGTGACACGTATGGAATTCTCCAAACGAGGCCGTGCTTGGTCTCAGGGTGAACAATTCCGAATGTGTCTTTTACGCCACCATTTCCATGACGAACGACTGTTGTTGTGTTCTTAATAACGAAAACAACAGATAAAATCACCATTACGGCGATTGAAATTGCTTTAAGCGCAGTTTTACCCATAATTGACATAATTTTTAAATGTTTAGGTTTTTATTTTAGCAAATTTTTTTACGATTGTAAATAGCAAAACACCACCGAAAAAATCGGTGGTGTTTTGTTACCATCCAATAGTTTTTTCCTTAACTGATTGAGGTATGTTACCTGCATATAAAACACAGGTTAATACATGTCTTTCCAGATTGTCATCATACAAGTCGTAAACTGATAATTCCGGTGCATAGAGCTCAAAAGCAACAACCTTATCAAGTAATTCCGCAGGAATTTGGTATAAAACCTCATACACTGACGGTTTCAACAAGAGCGGGTGACCACAGGTGTGATAAGTTTTGATTGTGGCAATCTGTGTTAACTGTTCTGCTTTTTCATAAACAGTTTCACCGGCTTTGAAGGTGTAGCTTTGATTAAAGATTTTACATCCGTCGACCCAATATTTTGAATCGTTTGGAGTGGTAGCAAATACGAATGCCATAATAGATATACCACCCATACCCAAAATAAAGAACCAAAATAATATCTATTTTTGGCTTGTTTTGTTTACATACCTTACTTTTCTTGTTTTTCTTTGACATGGGTATTATTTGTTATATGTTATAGGTATAAAGAGGTGGAATAAGTGGCAGATATGGCATTACATACAGAAAGTGGAGTTTTATCCATAACTCTTAAAGGTGATTTTATAGAGTTTGATGGTAATGATTATCTGTATGAAAATATTAAAACGGATAAATTTCATAAAGTTGAAATTATAGGGAAAGATATTAACCGGTGGGATTCTTCGCTTTTACTTATATTATTTGAAATTAAAAAATTTTTTGACACTAAAGGTATTGAAGTAAAATTTAAAAATATGCCGCAAGGTGTCGATAAAATGATTGATTTAGCATTTATTGTTCCGGAACATATTGATTCAGACAATATTACAAAAAACGAATCCGTATTAGATAAAATAGGCGGATTTGGGTTAAATATATGGGAAAAAATCAACAAAGGTTTAGATTTTATAGCTGAAAGCTTTTCAGCTTTATGGTGTTTTATAAGAGGAAAAAGTTCTGCTCAAAAAACAGATTTTATGTTTATTTTTGAAGACTGCGGACCAAACGCAATGAGTATTGTTGCTTTAATCAGTTTTATGGTAGGTTTGATTTTGGCATTTGTAGGGGCAATACAATTAAAAACTTTCGGAGCTCAAGTGTTTGTAGCTGATTTGGTTACAATAGGTATGATACGCATAATGGGTGCAATTATGGTCGGAATTATAATGTCAGGCAGAACGGGCGCTTCATTTGCGGCATCTATCGGTACAATGCAGGTTAATGAAGAGATTGATGCATTGAAAACAATGGGTATTTCTTGGGCGGATTTTTTGGTTGCACCGCGAATGGCAGCTCTTATTATTGCTATGCCTTTTTTGACTATGTGGGCAGATTTTTTTGGAATTTTGGGTGGAGCATTTGTTGGCATAATGGCGTTGGATATTCCTTTTATTGAATATTTTAATCATACATTTAATGCATGGACAATGAAAAATTTTTGGGTGGGAATTTTTCATGGATTTGTTTTTGGGTTTATTATTTCAATCTGCGGTTGTTATTATGGTATAAATTCATCTAAAAACGCAGACGGGGTAGGGGAGGCAACAACAAAAGCTGTTGTTTCATCTATTGTATGGCTTATTATTACAACCGGAATCATTACATTTATTTTTGAAAGGCTTGGAATATGAGTGAAGATAAAATAAAGGTAAATAATTTAAGTATCGGATATGGTGAAAAGGTTATTATAAAAAATGCTTATTTTACCGTAAAGAAAAATGACAGGTTTATTATTATGGGAGGTTCAGGGTGCGGTAAAAGCACAATGCTTAAAGTTTTGACAGGTTTAATAGAGCCTCTTAAAGGTAACTTTTTTATCGATGGTATAAATTATGTTAATGCTGCCGAAAAAACTAAATCGGAAATTATGAAAAAAATGGGAATATTGTATCAGAGCGGAGGGCTTTTTTCTTCAATGACGTTAGCTGAAAATGTGGCATTGCCTCTGAAAAAATACAGTTCATATTCTGAAAAAACTATTGATGACTTAGTAAGCCTAAAACTAGCTTTAGTTGGATTAGATGGTTATAATGATTACTATCCTTCGGAAATTAGCGGTGGTATGAAAAAAAGAGCCGGACTGGCAAGGGCGTTAGCACTAGACCCTGATATTGTATATTTTGATGAGCCATCGGCAGGGCTTGACCCGTTAAGTTCGGCCAGACTTGATGATTTAATGATAGAAATAAATCAAAATCTGGGAACAACACTTGTTGTGGTTACTCACGAACTGCCTTCTATTTTTGCAATCGGAACAAATTCGATTTTTCTGGACGCCGAAACAAAAACTATCCAAGCGAGCGGAAATCCTTCAGAATTATTGAAAAATCCGCCAAATGAAACAGTGTTCAATTTTTTAACCAGAGGTAACAATAATGAAAAAAGAGCCTAATAAAAAACGTATAGCAATGTTTATGATTTTGGGTTTATTGATAATTTTATCGATTGCTTTTAAAGGTATTGCCGATAAAATAACCAAGGAAAGAACTAATTTAGCCGTAATGTACTTTAACGAATCCATAAAAGGATTAAATATAGGTTCTCCGGTTGTTTTTAAGGGGGTTCAAGTAGGTAAAGTTGTTGATATAAAAATTATTACCAATCCGCAAAGTTTAGAATTTAATATTCCGGTGTATGTTCGGTTTGCAAAAGACGGTGATGTGAGTTCAATGAGTTTTTACAAGGAATTTAATCGCAAAGATGTATGGAAAACCCTTATTGACAGAGGTTTAAGAGCAAAACTTGTTTCTCAAAGTTTTTTAACCGGACAACTGATGATTGAATTGCAAATGTTGCCGGGGGCGCCTTTGGAATTACAAAAACCTGACGATGTTGATACGCTTGAAATTCCTACGGCACTTTCAACGGTGGCAGGGATTTCAAAAGATTTGCAAGATTTACCGATAAAACAAATTGTTACAAGATTAGACACTATATTAAAAGAATTGGAGGCTGATTTACCGCAAATTATGCAACGCTATGAAAATTTAGGAGAAAAATTAAATAATTATGCCGATAAATCGGCGCCGGCGACAAATCAGACATTAAATCAGGTTAATACAACATTGAAAGATTTGAGTTCAGCGGCTAAATCTATTAAAAATCTGGCTGATTATTTGCAAATGCATCCTGATTCTGTTTTGAAAGGTAAAAGGGAATAAAAAATGAGGAAAGCGGTTTTGTTATTTTGTTTTATTTTGCTTGGGTGTTTTTCAACACCCGAGAGCAAATTTTATATGCTGAATTCACTACCGATTGAAAAAATATCTTCAACACAAATGAAGATAGGCGTTTACGATGTTTCGTTACCGGAATATGCCGATAAGCCGCAAATTGTTTTGCAAAATCCGGAATCGCCCGAAATTACGATTTCAGAGTTTAATCGTTGGGGAACGGATTTATCCGTAATGGTAAAAAATACTTTTATTGAAGATTTGCAAAAAGCTTTACCCGACAGTAAGGTATATCCGTTGGTATACGGAACTAATTTTCAATATATTGTGAAAATCGATATTGAAAAATTTACCGGTTGGCTAAATAAACAAGCATTATTTAAGGTTAAATGGCAGATACTAAATTCACGTGGAAAACCTATATACACTGAAAGTAGTGAATATCAAACAGATGTCGGAAAAACCTATGCTTTGTATGTGCTTGCGCAAAGTAAACTTTTGGCAGATTTATCCGCAGATATTGCAAATAAGTTAAAAACCATGTGAAATTAACGTTTTTCGCGAAAGAATTTTTTTAACAAATCTGAACATTCTTGGGCTAATACGCCTGATGTAACTTCGGGCTTATGATGACATGTTTTGATTTGATAAAATTTTGCACCATTTTCTATACCGCCGCCTTTTTCATCTGCTGCTCCATAAATAACACGTCTTATTCTGGCAAAAGAAATTGCAGCCGCACACATTGTGCAAGGCTCTAAAGTAACATATAAATCAAGTCCCCACAAGCGTTTAGATTTTAGTTTTTTACAAGCTTTTCTTAAAACCAAAATTTCGGCATGTGCGGTAATATCCTGACCGTATTCGGTTTGATTATGTGCTTTTGATATAATTTTTTTACTGACAGGGTCTACCAAGCAAGCTCCTATCGGCACTTCGTCTTTAGAGTATGCTTTTTGTGCTTGTTCAAGAGCTTTTTTCATATATTCGATGTCTGTCATAAATATCCTTTGAAATTTTACAAAACTTGAAGTATATTACAGCAAAATATAAAAAAGGGAAGAAAAAAATGGCTGAAAGATTAGCAAAATTTATGGCTCGTTCCGGTGTTTGTTCCAGACGTGAAGCCGAAGAATTTATTAAACAGCAAAGAGTTACCGTAAACGGTGAAATTGTTACAACTCCGGCATTTAATGTTGACGGCTCCGAAAAGATTTTATTTGACGGTGAAAAATTGCCGCAAATAGATAAGACAAGATTGTGGTTATATTATAAACCCGTAGGTCTGGTTACGACTCACAAAGACGAGCAAAACAGAGAAACCGTATTTGCTAACTTACCGCCATATATGCCAAGAGTTGTCAGCGTGGGAAGATTAGATTTGAACTCGGAAGGTTTGTTGTTGTTAACAAATAACGGTGAGCTTTCTAGAGAATTGGAACTTCCGAAAAATGCTTGGAGCAGACGCTATCGTGTCAGAGTTCACGGAAGGATTGATGCTAAAAAATTAGAATCTCTTAAAAACGGTGTTACAATAGATGGTGTTGAATATGGTAAAGTAAACGCTGTTGTAGATAGTCAAAACGGCACAAATGCTTGGGTTACGGTTACATTAAACGAGGGAAAAAATCGTGAAGTCAGAAAATTGATGAAATATGTCGGTTTAGATGTTGCACGTCTTATACGGGTTTCTTACGGACCGTTTCAATTAGGTTCTTTGAAAAAAGGAGAGGTAAAGGAAGTTCCTCAAAAAGTGTTGCAAGAACAGCTCGGCTCAAGGTTTACAATATGAGAATCGTAGCAGGAAAATATAAAGCAAAACAACTTTTTGTGCCAAAGGGTGTAGATGTTCGTCCTACTTTAGAGCGAACAAGGGAGGCTTTATTCAGTATTTTGTATTCTAAAGGAATTGATTTAAGCAAAACAAAAGTGTTAGATGTGTTTGCCGGAACTGGAGCATTTGGTTTTGAGGCTCTATCAAGAGGCGCAATGAAAATTACGTTTATCGATAAAGATACATCACCTGTGCTTAAAAATGCCTCTTTATTTGAAAATGATAAAGATAAAATCAGAGTTATTAAAACCGATGTTTCCAAAATATTTAACTTGAGCGAAAAATATAATCTTATTTTTATGGACGCACCTTATTCGAAAGGTTTAACCGCAATAGCAATCAACTCATTGATAAAACAGGATTTAATAGCTGACGGAGCTTTGCTTTTGGTTGAAACTCAAAAAGATGAGAATATAGATTTTCCGCTATGTTTTGAATTATGCGATGAAAGAATTTACGGTATAGCAAAAATCAGATTTTTTACTTATAAAAAATAAGCATTTTTGGCAATAAAGTGTTGATATTTTAAT
Organism: Alphaproteobacteria bacterium; assembly: GCA_045126755.1. Classification (GTDB taxonomy): domain Bacteria; phylum Pseudomonadota; class Alphaproteobacteria; order RF32; family CAG-239; genus JAFTYO01. The sequence goes on from JBGVOY010000171.1 coordinate 5,866, forward strand.
TAAAGTATGCTACATTTTGCGTAACTATAAATTAAAAATCGGAGTTTATTGCACATGGCTGGTAATTTTTTAGAAACAGGAACGGTTAATCATAGTTTTATGGGATATAGCTACGAAAGCGTATCGGCAGAATTGACTGCAGATATGGAAGGTGTTAATAAAAAGATAACTCATCTTCGTCAAATGTCCGAAACAGCTACGGATGAAGAAACTAAATCAAGGCTTGAGGCTGAGTATAGAGAATGTCTTTTAACACAACAAAATATTAACGACGGTTTTGCTTTATTAAAAGAATATCCTAACGAATTTCCGGTTTTGTATGCTATGGTTTCCAGAGAAGATACAGACGAATCGAAAGTAAATTTTACATTTAATGAGGTTTTGGCTCAAACAGATGAAATTGTTACCGAAGCTCAAGATGTTATGCCTAAGGGTAAACAACTGGAACTGACTTGCGAGTTACCTGATGCCGGAACTTTCGGTATTGTCGTAACTCCTTATGATAAACCCGGTGAAGATGACGAACAATTAAAAGCCCGTATCAATTTTACGCAAGAAACAATAGATAATTTGAATGAAGCTCGCTTAAAGGCAATTATAGAATTTTGTGAGAAAAAGGGCTTATCCGTTTATGATTTGAGTATTCCTTATAAAGATGGGGTTGTCGATGTTGATGAAAAATTAGCAGAGCTTACCAAAAAACTTTTGGAATCCAGAGCTGCCGAAGCTTCACAAAACCCCGGTCCGTCTCCGGAAACAATAAATGAAGAAGCTTTTGTTATGTTGGCAACCGAAGTAAAAGATTTTGATACCAATACTTCGGGAAAAACTAAAAAACCCCAAAAAGAAGCCTCTCTTGGCAGTATTTATAGCGAAATGATAGATTTTATTGAGCATGATTTGAAAAAAACTCGCGGAAGAAGTTATTTTGAAAGAACACAAAATATTGGCGGGTTAAGAACTTATGTTTTCAGTTTATATGACAAGCCAAACAAAGATAATGAAAAATTAGACGGCGTGAAGGATAAAAAAGGTACTCCTCAACCTACATATTCATATCGTTTATATGTTTCACAAGATCCGAAGACCGGTCGTTTCAGATTTGGTTATGCAACTCCGGGCGGCAAGAAAATGGACGATACAATGGCCGGAGACTTTTTGGGTGTTGTCAAAAAAACGGGGGTTACTCACGTTCGTTTCCGCAATTTACCAAACTCTGATAAAGGTGTTTGGATGATGGCTTGTGCCGAAAAAGGACTTATTCCTATAGGTATATCGCTTAATACCGCAAAAGCAAAAGCGATGGTTGAGGCTGCTCGTAAAAAACTCAGTACGGAAGAATTTATTGAATTTAAGTATCGTTTAGCCGATCAGATGTTGGAAAATGCTCAGGATAAGTGTAAAGATAAAAACGATAAGACTTTCGGTTTAAGCAAATCGGAACGTGACTTTATTTCCGGATTGAAAACGGCTCGTAGTTTTGAGAATTTCCGTCAAGCTTATGAGGACGGGTTATACGGAAAAGTTCTGGATCAGATTGATAAAGGCTCTAAAGACAGTGAAAAAGGTGCTGCGGTAACGTTTGGTTCAATGAGAGCATTGAAAACCGTTTTTGATATGTATTTCGGGCATCAGGAAGAAAATTTCGGTCAAAGAATGGAAGCTTTTAGAGATATTATGACAGATGAAGATTTTGAAAAGCTTAGAGTTATTCCGGCAAATAAGAAAATGGGAGAGCTAAATACTGAAGATTTTTCATTGTTGTATGATGTGCTTTTACCATCTCATATTCAGAATGCCGAAAATGATATTTTACAAGCTTATGCTCGTGAGTTAAAAAGAAATCCGAAACGTGCTGACGGCGTTGTATTGGCAAGCGATTTATTTCCAAGAGCAAAAGGTGCCGTTAATGAAATCAATATTACACTATCTCGCAACGGTATAGATACTTTAACACTTCCTTTAGAGCATAAAGGCCTTGAGTTTGCACGTCCGGCAGATACAAATACACAGACAAACAGCAATGCTCGAAATGATAATTCTCAGACAGGAGTTGTAAAACCGAATAATCAGAATGTGAGATAGGTTAAAAATATGCCGCATATACCTCATTTTTCCAATGGTGCTGAATTTGACAGGTTTTGTTTGAACTTGTCAAAAGAAGCTATTCATGAAATGAATACGGATGATTGGATAAGGTTTTTATATGAAGCTGACAAACTGGCATATAAAGAAAAAATGACGAAGTCAGATGTTTTTATCAAAGCTCATCAGAAAGCTTTTGCTTATATGTATTCTAATTTTCGGATGAATAAAGAGACAACTCGAGAAATAAAGAATTTGGCATATCAAATGGCTGATGCGTTATCTGATTCAAAAGAATTTTCGGATTTATATTTTAATATTGATGTTGCCGTCTGTCATGATGATGCAACAGATGAATATGCCGCAAAAAAAATGCGCAAAGCATTTTATGATAAATATTTCGGCAGTTCATTAGGAAAAAGTTTATTAAAACCTAAAATCAAAATGGTGACCGGTAAATTGGATTATGGAGGTTTTTTTTATGAAAAAAACTTGTCTCGTAAAATATGTTTAAGCGGTCAATATTCACATTTTTGCAATACTGTTGCGCATGAATTATATCATTCGTTACAATTTATCGGTCATTCTAAAAGAACAAAATTTATGGAAAAACTCGGAATAAAAGTTCCGTATGATGCAAAAATGTCAGAATTATATATGCTGAATAGAGTTTTTTATATTAACATGGAGGACAATAAACAAGGATATTTAAAACAACCTCTGGAGTATGGTGCCCGATTTTTTGCAACATGTTTTGAAAGAAGGCTGCGTCATAACATAAAAGCGGCAGAAAATAATTGGGGGATGCTGTATATGTCTTCGCAGATTATGCGCGGGTTAAAGTTATACGATAATAGAAACGGATACAGCAGTAACAATGTTATATTGAGCTATGATGAACCGAGCGAAAAAACAAAGTCTGTTATCAATGAAATATCTTCACGTTATTTAAAACCGGTAAACGTTACGGAAAAGGATGGAACGTTAACACTTGTAATTGATAGAAATGTTAATAATATTATCAACATAAACAAGCTTTTTACACAAATAAGAAAAGCTGAACGCTCAGAATCGGTAGAAAGTGATTTTATTAAAAAATATTTACCTCTTACTTATAAAAGATTTTATGCTACAGAGGAAGAAAGACTGGCTTATAAACCGGTATTAAGCAGAGTTAAGATAAATAGGATATAATCTAAAGTTTTCTTAAAAATATTTTCTGTAAAATTTTTTAGTATTTTTTATTTTTTGTTATTGAAAAATTTACTTTTATTACTTAAGTTAAGAGTGTATTAGTTGTATTGCAATTAAAATTGTTCCGTTAAACGGAATGTTAATTTAAACCATATGGAGAAAATAATATGAAAAAACTTTTAAGTTTGTTCTGTGCTGTAGCTTTATTGGCCGGCTGTTCATCAATGGGTGAAAACGGCGGTTTATTCGGCGGTACAGATTGCGAATCCAGAGAAGCTCGTGATTTTATGGCAAATGCTGAAGATAGAGTTTTCTTTGCTTATGATAGTTCAGCTTTAACAGATAATGCTGAAGAAATTCTTGATACACAAGTTAACTGGCTCAACATGAGAAAACACCAGAATGTGAACGTTATTGTTCAAGGTTATTGCGATGAAAGAGGTACTCGTGACTACAACTTGGCTTTAGGTGAACGTCGTGCCAATGCTGTTAAAAACTATTTAGTATCTCAAGGTGTTGCAGCTGACAGAATTTCTGTAATTTCTTACGGTAAAGAAAGACCTGCAGTTTTAGGTAACAATGAAGCTGCTTGGGCTCAAAACCGTCGTGCTGTTACAGTTGTTAAAACAAGCAACATGTAATCAGAACAAAAATAGTTAAAACGCATTCTTGTTAAAGAATGCGTTTTTTTGTTCTTGTTTATAAAAAATATTTATTTTATAGTAGTATCAAACTAATCATATTAACTATTTTGAAAGTCATAAAAATGAAATCAGTATTAAAAATTTTAATTTTAGGTTGTTTGTTGTTTTCTACAAAAGTTAATGCTCAAGGAATTATAGGTATCCAAGAGCAGATTGATGCCATAAAAGAAGAAATGATGATTTTGCAACGTAAGGTTTATCGAGATAGTACGGATTCTTCGGTTTATGAGTCTAATCCGGCAAGAGCAGAAGTAAAAATAGGCGAATATGATGAGGTTATTCGTAATTTAAATGGTAAAATAGAAGAGCTTGATTATAAAGTTAAAACACTTAATGAAAAAATTGATACAATAAATAAAGATATAGATGTTCGTTTCAGACTGTTGGAAGGGAAGCCTATTCCGGCAGGAGAAGCCAGTATTCAGCCGGTCAAAAAGTTTGATGCTGCCGTTGCAACCGGTGCTCCTAGGTCAATTACCGGAGATGATATAAAAACCGGAAATTTGAAAAATTTACAGCCGGAAGAGAGTATGAATGTTGATGAATTATACACGACAGGTTTAGAAGCATTAAAAGCCAATAATACCGAAAAAGCGGAAATGTATTTTACTTTAATATTAAACAAATTCAGCACTGATAAATTAGCCGGTAATGCGCAATATTGGCTTGGTGAAGTATATTACAAGGATAAAAAATTTGATAAAGCGGCCGTCGCTTTCGGTAGAGGGTATAGCAATTATAAAGACGGAACAAAAGGAGCTGACAGTTTGTTAAAATTGGGGTTATCAATGTCTCAACTGGGTAAAAAAGATGAGGCTTGCTTGGCTTTTATGAATTTACCTACAGAATTTAAAAATGCTGATGACAATATTAAGGCTAAAGCAAAAAATGAGGCAAATAAAATAGGTTGTAAATAGTTTATGTTCAGCGCATTTTTACAAAAACATAAGATTGTTGAAAAAACAATATGTGTCGGTGTATCGGGTGGCAGCGACTCACTTGCTCTTGTGTTGATGTTAAATGATGAATTATCTTCTTTAGGATATAAAATTATTGCTCTTACGGTTAATCACGGGTTGCGACCATCTGCTCAAAAAGAAGCAAATTATGTGGCAAAAATTATGCAAGAATATAATATAGAACATCATATTTTGTGTTGGGAAGGCAAAAAACCCACAACCGGAGTTGAAGAAGCGGCAAGAAATGCTCGTTATGAACTAATCGGTAATTGGTGTAAGGATAATAACGTAAAGTTTTTAATGACTGCACACCATTTATATGATCAGGCAGAAACTTTTTTTATGCGCATAGAAAGAGGCAGCGGATTAGATGGTTTATGCGGTATGAAAGAGGTATTTAAAAGAAAATATTTTACAATTCTTCGTCCTTTACTTAATACAAATCCTAAAGTTATGAAAGATTATCTGAATGATAAAAATATAAAATGGGTTGAAGATGAAAGTAATTTCTCTACAGATTTGCTAAGGGTGCGTATCAGGCAGTTTTTGCCTGAATTTGAGAAAAAAACCGGAATAAATGCTTTAAAAATTGTAAGTACAATGAACATACTGCAGAACTCGCAAAATTATTTTGATAATGAAGTTTCTAAAATTTTAAATACTGTATTCAGCTCGTATGAAGAAAATGCATTTTGGTGCGAACTTACGGATTTTTTCAATTTTGAACAAGAAATTAAATTCAGAATTTTAAAAGCAATTTTAAAAATAGTAGGAAAAAAGGATTACGCTCCTCAAGCAGATAAAATTTTAAATTTGATTGAAAAAATAAATAATCCCGAATTTAAAGCCTCTACTTTAGGAGATTGTCATATATCTGCTTTTGATAATAAATTATGGATTTTGCCCGAAAATCCGGATAATTCGTTATATTCTCCGAAAAATTGGAAAGAATATTTAAAAAAACATCCTAAATTAAAAAAACAAAAACTTCCGTCAAGGCTTAAAAAAGTTATGATGATGTAAGGTAATTGATACAAAAAAGTATTTTTATCTGAATATCATAAAATAGTATTTAAAAATTTCAATAAATCATAAACGCGACATTTTTTGACGCAAACTTTTTGTTTGATTAAAAGGAAAAATAATAGTAAACTCCCTTTATTGTTTTATACAATTTAAGGAAAAGATATGTCGTACGAAAAAACTTATGATTTGTTGGATTTGGCTGTATGGATGCAATCAACCAGAGAGGGTGTTTCATTAAACGATATTATGCAAAAATTTAACGTATCACGCCGAACTGCCGAGCGTATGCGTGATATGATTGTTATGCGTTTTCCGCAAACTGAAGTTATTTTTGCCGAAAATAATACCAAGCGTTGGTATATTCCGCTCGGAACACTAAAAGATTTTATTTGCTTTAATGCCGATGAGTTATCTGCTCTTGAAACAGCTAAAAATGCGTTAAAACGTAAGTGTTTATCCGAAAAATATGAGCATATAGAAAATGTAATTACAAAAATTAAAGCGCACATGAAACCAAGTGTTTTTTATAAAATCAATACCGATGCCGAAGCTCTTCTTGAAGCTGAAGGGTTTATATGTCGGGCGGGGCCGAAATTAAAAATAAATAGTCAGATAATAAATACCATAAGACAAGCAATTTTAGAATGCCATCAAATTAAAATTACATATAAAAACAAGACAACCCAAAAAGTAAGCAATAATACTCTGGATCCTTATGGTTTTTTATACGGCGAAAGAAATCACTACCTTGTGGCTCGTCATAGCGACGGATATTTTGGCGACAGTGTTCATAATTTTATCTTGAGTAATATTAAATGCGTTGAAATTTTGGATACTCCATTTACCATGATTAAAAACTTTGATTTGAAAAAATATGCCGAACAGTCTTTTGGAGCATATCACGAAGAACCGTTTGATGTCGAATGGTTGTTTAATAAAAATGTGGCTGAAGAAGCCGAACAATATTTATTTCATCCTACACAGACGATGATTAAAAATGAAGACGGAAGTTTGACGGTAAAATTCAGAGCCGGCGGTAAGAGGGAAATGGATTGGCATTTATATACTTGGGGTGATGATGTAAAAGTAATTAAACCGGTAAATTGGAAAAAATAATATTTTACGACAATATATGGCGTATTACACTTGTAAAAAACGCAACACAAAAGGAGATAATAAAATGTTAGGTGCTGTTATAGGTGATATTGTCGGTTCAAGATTTGAATGGGATAACATAAAAAGTAAGAAGTTTGAATTTTTCCATAATGATTGCTTTTTTACGGATGATACCGTTATGACTTTGGCTGTCGGTTCAGCTTTGTCCGAATGTAACGGTAATTACGAAAATTTGAGCAATACGGCTATTAAAAATATGCAAAGAATCGGCAGATTATATCCTGATTGCGGATATGGATTAAGATTTGAAGACTGGCTTTATGAAGATAATCCAAAGCCGTATAACAGTTTCGGAAACGGAGCTGCTATGCGTGTCAGCTTGTGTGCATATTTTGCCGAATCGATGAATATGGCAGAAGACTTATCTTACAAAGTTACGTGTATTTCGCATAATCACGAAGAAGGAATTAAGGGAGCGCAAGCAACCGCCGTTGCGACTTTTATGGCGCGTAACGGATTTCATAAGGATGATATTAAAAACTATATATTACAACATTACTATAAAATAGATTTTACACTGGATAAAATAAGAAGAAGATATAGTTTCGATGAAACTTGTCAAGGAACCGTTCCGTATGCTTTGCAAGCATTTTTTGAATCTGAAAATTTTGAAGATGCAATAAGAAACGCCATATCCATAGGCGGTGACAGTGATACAATGGGTGCTATAACAGGTGCGGTTGCGGGAGCTTATTATGGCATTGACGGTAAAACAGAAAATATGGCGCTTAAATTTTTAGATAAATTTTTAATACAAATATATCACGGTATTAAACAACAGTTAGGCTAAAGCCGACAGCTTGTTATTAAATAATTAAGAAATTTACACTAAAAATAAGATGTATTTTTATAGGAGTGTATTTATGACTAATTTTCAAATTTTAATAGGTTTGCTTATAACGGTTTGCACTATTTTGCGTCCTCTTTTATACAAACCTGCGGCACAACACTTTTCGCTTAATTTATCGGCACTTTTTACCAGCGCTTGGCTTATGGTCGGTCTTATTCTTACTTTTCCGGTTTTAGGGCATTTATTAACAGACAACGGTATGGAAATTATAACATCTCCGTATCTTTTATTGAGTGCATTAAAAGGTGTTTTTTTATGGTTAATGGTTAAATTGCAACAAAGTATAAACAAACAAAGCACTTCTTCTTCGGTTTTTTTCTCGTTCATGTCCATGGCTTTGGCATCATTTATCAACAATGTGTTTTTTAATGAGGGCTTAAAGAGTTTTCAGCTTGCTTGCGTGTTAGGGTTCGGTGTTTTGGGATTAGCTTTTTTTGCTTATGGTGATGCAAAAAGATTATCAAATAAAAATAAAATGGCATTTGTTTTAGCCGTTATTTTTGGAGCTTCTTTCAGTGTGGAAGATCATTTAGCAATCCCTCAAATCGGTTGGTATGCTCATTTATTGTTTTCTTCGTTGTTTATGTTTTTGGCTTGTTTTTTAAATAAGGTAACATTTAATGATATCAAGACAGTGTTTAAAAATAAAACTATTGTGGCAGCCGGAGTTTTGTATACGGTTTCCGAATTTTTAATTATTTATGCATCCATAAATATTTTACCGGTTTCGTTTGTTTCTATGTTTATGCGTATGGCAACACCTATTGTAATGTTGATTTCAGCAGTTAGATTTAAGGAACAAAGTATAAAAAACCAACTTATATTCGGGCTTATTTCTTTGGCGCTTGCCCTGCCGTTAATTTTAATTAAGTAGAGGAGAAAAGATATGGATTTATATCAAGGGCTTTTAACCAGACGTTCCGTGCGTCAGTTTGATACAAGCAAAAAAGTTTCCAAACAAGATATTGAAGATATTATAAGAGCAGCTTGTTATGCGCCGTCTGCTCATAACAAGCAGCCTTGGGAATTTTTAGTGTTGGAAGATTTATCGGTTATGGATAAAGTCAGAGAGTTTCAACCTTGGACATCCTTTGCTAAAAACGCATCTTGCGTTATTATCGTTTGCGCTAATACGGATGTTGCTTTTTATAATAAAGGAAATGATCCTTATTGGAGTTTTTCAGATATTGATTGTGCATTAGCGACTCACAACTTATTACTTGCATGTCATTCTAAAGGTTTGGGTGCTTGCTATTGTGCAGCTTCACCTATTCCATCTATTGTAGATGGTGCAAAAAAATTATTTAATTTGCCTGAAAATATAAAACCTGTAGCAATAGTTCCTATCGGTTATCCGGCAGAAACACCTAAACAACCTCAAGACCGATATGTACCGGAAAAAGTGCATTGGGGTAAGTGGTAGTTTACAAAAAGCCCCGATATTTCGGGGCTTTTACTTAAAACAGTTCATGTAAATACATACTGTGCGGAAATATAAAAATATGAACAAAGAGCCACACAATCGAAAAACATCTGGCAAACCATACAATTTTGTTTTTTTGCTGATAAATCCACCAACCGAGCATAACCATTAAGTTATCGCAAATTAAACGATTGCTCCAATGTTCAACTCCTTGCAACCAGTAAGAAACCGTATTTCCCCATAGGCCTACTTCTAAATAGTGCTCCAAAGTTTCCCACATATAAGAAAACATCAACGCCATTATAAAGCTTATTTTTATGCGTAAGTTTTCGGATACGTTTTCGTCTTTACATAATTTTTGGGATAACCAATCGGTTAAACAAGCAATAGAAATACCCATAATGATATGTTCTATCGACCAAACATCAAAAGATGCTTCTTCTTTTGGTCCCCAAAGTGTCATTTATTTTCCCTTTTTATTTAATGCCTGATATTCAAACCATTTAGCAATTTTCATAAAACGAAAGTTTGCTAAAGCCATAGCTTGAATGAACCCTTGTGTTCCTAATAAAAAATATTTTTTGAAAAAATAGTAACGCAAAAATTGTCTTGGAAATTCAGTATACAGACGCAAACGTGAGAATTGTCGTTTTTCCGCGAGTGCAGTGTTAAGCAACTCTGAACTGTGGAGATTATATTTAGCCGTTGTTTGTTCTAAACTCAAGAAACAATAATGATGTATTGCGCTGTTAAGCTGACCGATTGGCTCATTTTGAGCAACTTTTATTCGGTCTTTGTTAAATAAGTTTGGAGGCATGTGAGCAAATTTACGGTTATATAATCTGACAACATTAAAGCTCTGTGCAAAGCGCCGAGGAGTAGTGTCTTGCGGAAACATATTACAAATTTTAATGTTGTAGGCATTATATTCAGGTGTGTCTTTTTTAAGCTGTTTTATTTCTTTTATTAAATTATCGGAAAGCACTTCATCTGCATCAACAAGCAAAACCCAGTCATTAGAACATTCTTTTTCGGCAAATGATTTTTGTTCACAATAACTTTTCCATTTGTGAAAAATAAATTTTGCATTGTGTTTTAAAGCAATTTGTTCGGTTTTATCAGTGCTGCCGCTATCAACTACAATTATTTCATCAGCAACTTCAGATACTGCCTTTAATGTTTTTTCTAAACGCGTTTCTTCGTTTAAGGTAACAATATATGCGGAAATTTTTATCATTTTTTACTCATCAGAAATGAAAGCCCGAATTTAGTTCGGGCTTTTACCTTTTTTTGTTAGAAATCTGCTAAAATTTGGGCAGTTTCTTTTGCATTATCCATATTTAACATGGCAATTTTGTTATATCCGTTATCAACGTGTAACACTTCACCGGTAACAGCAATTCCCAAAGGAGAAAGAAGTGAAAGAGCGGCTGCTCCGACTTGCTCTTGAGTAACATTGCGCAATAGTGGTGCGTTTAATTCGTTCCAACGTAAAATTTTTCTGAAATCTCCGATACCGGAAGCTGCTAATGTTTTAATAGGTCCGGCAGAAATTGCATTAACTCTTACTCCTTGTTTTCCCATATCAACTGCGGCATAACGAACAGAAGCTTCCAAAGCAGCTTTTGCAACACCCATAATATTATAGTTTGGTAAAACTCTTTCAGCTCCTAAGTATGATAAAGTAACAATAGAACCGCCTTCGTTCATAATTTCAGAGGCACAACGACAAGTTTCAATGAACGAATAACAAGAAATATGCATGGTGTTTAAAAAGTTATCTAATGTTGTGTCAATAGTTCTGCCTTTTAACTGGTCTTTGTCTGAAAATGCAATAGCGTGAACGACAAAGTCTATTTTACCCCATTTTTTACCAAGTTCTCTAAAACATTCTTCAACAGAAGCCGAATCTGTAACATCGCATTTAATGAGCAACGGTTCATTATCAAGTTGCTCTGAAAGAGGTTTAACTCTTTTTTCCAGAGCTTCGTTTTGATAAGAAATAGCAATTTGAGCACCGTGTGCATTTAAGGTTTTGGCAATTCCCCAAGCAATAGATTTGTCGTTTGCCAAACCCATGATTAAACCTCTTTTACCTTCCATTAAAGGAGTTATTGTGTTCATGTCATATTTCCTTTGCTTTTAATAAAAAATTGATATAAATTGTCATTACTTTGGTTTTTAACCAATTTATCGGTGTTTGTAAACATTTTTTTGCGGATTGGGCGAATGTGTGGGAAAACTAAAATATCAGAATATGTTGAAGTTATTAAAAAATTTGCTTATTTTTTAATAAAAAGAGCGCAGCATGATACGGTTTTACGGGTGGCATCATCTTTGAGTTACACATCGTTAATTGCGCTTGTGCCCGTTTTGGCGATTGCGTTGGCAATTTTTTCGGCTTTTCCTGTTTTTTCTGATATAAGACAACAAGTTCAGGACTTTTTTATAAGTAATATGGTTCCTGATGCCGGTGCAGACTTAAATGTTTATTTTACTGAATTTATCAATGCAACGGCTAAACTTACGACTATCGGTGTTGTCGGTATTGTTTTGACGGCCATATTACTGTTATCTACAATAGAAAACAGTTTTAATTTTATCTTTAAGGTAAATCGTCCTCGCCGATTAACAACTAAAATTACCTTGTATTGGACGGTTATAACTTTAGGGCCGTTACTTTTGGGAACAGCTTTTTCGTTAAAAGGATATGCTGCTTTTAACAATGTGTTGCACTCTGTGCCCGAAATTCAGATGTTTTTGGGAATTGTTCTGCCGTTTATCTTAACATGGCTTGTGTTGACCGGAGTTTATATTTTTGTTCCCAATAAAAAGGTTAATTTTTTTCATGCGCTGACAGGTGCTTTTGTTGCAATGTTTTTATTTTGGGTATTAAAAAACGGCTTTGCTTTATTTATGTTAAAAAATAATGTATATAAAACTCTATATGGAGCAGTTGCCGTTGTTCCTTTAATGCTCGTATGGATGTATTTATATTGGGCTGCGGTAATTTTCGGGGCTGTGGTAACTGCCGCAATACAGGAATATAAAGAACTGGACAGACGAAATTTAAATAAAATTATTGCCGGTGGAAAACCTAATAAAAGATAAGTTTAAAAAAGTTCTTGCAATCAGAACAAAAATAGAACATAAATATTTACAGACAAACAACAATTATTTGAAAGAGAGATAAATATGGAAAAAGATAAAGCATTAGACGCAGCACTAAGCCAAATTGAAAGAGCTTTCGGTAAGGGTTCTATTATGCGTCTTGGGCAAAATACCAATATCGATATTGAAGCAATCTCGACAGGTTCACTCGGAATCGATATTGCACTCGGAATCGGAGGGCTTCCTAAAGGACGTATTATTGAAATTTATGGTCCGGAAAGTTCAGGTAAAACAACACTGGCTTTAAGCGTTATTGCGCAAGCACAGAAAAAGGGCGGAACATGCGCTTTTATCGATGCAGAACACGCTTTAGACCCGTCTTATGCTAAAAAAATCGGTGTTGATATTGATAATTTACTTATTTCACAACCCGATGCAGGTGAACAAGCATTGGAAATTGCAGATACATTGGTTCGTTCCGGCGCAATAGATGTTTTGGTTGTTGACTCGGTTGCAGCACTTGTTCCGAAGGCAGAATTGGAAGGCGAAATGGGTGATTCTCACATGGGTTTACAAGCTCGTTTGATGAGTCAGGCTTTACGTAAACTCACCTCAACCGTATCTCGTTCAAATACACTTATTATCTTTATTAACCAAATTCGTATGAAAATCGGTGTAATGTTCGGTAATCCGGAAACGACAACCGGCGGTAACGCATTAAAGTTTTATGCATCGGTCAGAATGGATATAAGACGAATCGGCGCAATTAAGGATAAAGAAGATGTCATCGGTTCGCAGACCAGAGTTAAAATTGTTAAAAACAAAGTTGCACCTCCGTTTAAAACCGTTGATTTTGACATTATGTATGGTGAAGGAATTTCTAAAACCGGTGAATTGATTGATTTAGGTGTTAAAGCCGGTTTGGTTGATAAATCAGGTGCATGGTTCTCTTATAAAGGAGATAAACTTGGTCAGGGACGTGAAAATGCAAAAATCTTTTTAAGAGATAATCCGCATATTGCCGAAGAGATTGAAAATAAAATCAGAGCAGAGGCAGGGCATTTGACAACAGAAATGATTGGTGATGTTGAGCCTATGTTAGATGATTAACCAATAAAAAAGCCGGAAATATTCCGGCTTTTTTGTTTTATATTCTGCTTTTTTATTCGGCATCCCAAAATACAAAGAGGATAGAGTAGTTGTTATTGTCTTTCTTAAAAACTCGGCAAGCATTATCAATATCTTTAACTGTAGCCGTAGATAAGCATTTTTTGCTGCTGTCAGTTGAACATTCGTAATCACCATACAAAAATCCTTCTCTATGTTCTGTCGATGATTTATATGAAACAATTTCAATAAAAGAAACTTCGTTATGCCAATTTTTTGCAATAGTATAAAGATTTTTACAAGTTTCTACCCCGTCTGAAGAGTTAGATACGAATCCTCTTAATCCGACATACATTTTTCCTGTGGAATGATGGTATATTGTATATTGGGTTTTAAAAGCATCCTGAATTTTTTCTTCATTATTTTTTACATACATGGTTTCCGGAATTTCTCTGAGTTTTTTCAGGAATGGAATGAGATTATAATTTTTATCATCGGTAGATTTGTTAAATTTTCTTAATTCTAACTTATATCGAGAAATAGCACTTAAAATAGTATCAATTTGTTCGGTTTGTTTGTTCATTTTATATTTATTCATAGCTTTAGAATAGCCTGCAATAGCACCGACCGAAAGCACACCTATGATTGCTAAAACTCCTAATATTTCAACCATAGAACGACCAAATTGATTTATTTTTTTATTCATGTTTTATTCTTCTACCTGTAAAATATGTTGTTATAAATAAAAATGATGAAAGTAAATTGTTTTTTTATTTTACCAGAATAAAACTTTCTTTTTCTTTTTCTTTTTCTTTTTTATCGG
>JBGVOY010000172.1:0-6436 GCA_045126755.1 Alphaproteobacteria bacterium
AATAGGAGAAAAATATGCAAATAAGGACCTTTGAAAGACAAGATTTAAATCAAGTTTTGAAATTGTGCAGGGAAGTCAGGCAACATCATATAGATATTCTTGACGGTTATTTTACTCCGCAAAATGACTATTATGAGCAAATGGGTTTTTTGTCCTCATTAGAAGATAAAAAATATGTTGCATTAGTGGCAATAAAAAACAATAAAGTTGTCGGATATATGTTAGCAGAAAAGAAAATATCACCACATTTAATACATTCAAAAATTATTCATATTTGCAATTTTGGAGTAAGTAAGGATATGCGAGGGAAAGGTGTGGGAAGAAAACTTATGGATACTTTATTTGATTTATGTGTAAATGATGGTATTGAAGAAATAAGTTTAGGTGTTTACAACAAAAATACCATAGCCTACAATTTTTATGAAAAATACGGTTTTGCACCTATAGAGCAAAAAATGACACTTAATGTTTCTAATTTGAAAAAATAAATATACGAGGTAATAATGACTTTTGATATTTCTAAATTTATAAAAGTAAACAGAGCATATTTTATATGGGCTGCATTTATGGGGCTCTTATATTTGTTTAGAGATATGTTCGGACTGGTTTTTATAACATTTATTATGTGCTTTGTTGTATCGGGAATAACGCACAAAATACGTCAGAAATATCATTTTAATCGCAGAGCGGTGGTTATTAGCATATATATTTTGTTTTTGTTGGGCGTAATTGCGTTTTTAACCATAATTCCGCCTCGTCTGCTGGCAGAAGCCATGGCATTTACGGAACAATTACCAAACAGTATTAAATCTGCAAAAGAATGGTTGAATATAAATTTTGCGGACAAAGAAATGATAGCTCCGTTATTGCCGCAAATTAAAGAGGCATTATTGCCTGATAATACTGTTGTTAGTGTTTGGAATGCGGTAAGAGGTATTTTAGAAAAAGGTTTGCATTATTTCGGTTGGTTTTTCTTGGCTATGTTGTTTAGCTTTTTAATTATGTTTGATTTGCCTAAATTATCTAAAGGTGTTCGTAATTTGCGTTTTACCAGATTGGCGGATTCATATCGTGAAACAGCCGGAAGTATTATGCTTTTTGCAAAAGTTGTAGGAGAAAATTTTAGAGCACAACTGTTTATATCGGCAATTAATACCGTTTTGACGGCTGTTTGTCTTTATGTGCTTGGTATAAAAGCAATAGCTCTTTTGTGCACTATTGTTTTTATGTGTGGTCTTATTCCGGTTTTAGGTATGATAATATCATCTGTGCCGATTGTCTTGATGGCTGTTAACAGCGGTGGTATGGAACTCGGTTTTTGGGCAGTTGTTATGATTGTAGCAATACACATGCTTGAAACTTATGTGTTAAATCCCAGAATTGTATCTTCCGTTATGCGTATAAATCCGGTTATGACACTCATAATTTTATATATTGCGCATAGTGTTATAGGTATGTGGGGTATGTTCTTGGGTGTTCCGATTGCAGTATATATATATCGTAAAATCAGCTTAACTTCAAATCAGAGAATAATAGGCTCTATATTGCGTAAAAAAGAAAATTAGGTGCAGTAAAATAAAAAAGAGGATAGCAATATCCTCTTTTTTACTTGTATTATAATTAGTTAGATTTTTGACTTTTTTTCCATTGTTTCAATTTTTCCCATTGTTCTGCGGATACTAAGCTTTTATAATCTTCTAATTGACTTGCTCCGACAGCTTCATCTTTTTGAGATTTTGTTGCGGTTCTTGAATCTCCGGTTTTTCCTAAGTCTTTTGCTGATAAACCGATATCTTCCAGTCCGTATTTCATGGTGCTTTCTTTATCTTTTAGCTTATCTCTGTTTGTATCTTTTATTCTTCGCCTTAATTGTGTTAATCTTTGTAAGTTTTTATCGGCATACTCAAATTCGCCTGTTACAGGATTAAAAACTTGAGCAGGTTTTTTACTTTCTTCAGATTGGGGCAATACAAGATTGCCGTTTTCATCTTTGGTAATGACCGCAGAAACTTCAGTTTCTTGGTTAAGGGTGGGAACTGCTTCAAATTCGCCTGTTTCCGGATTTAATTGTAATTCAACACCTCTTGTCATTATATCCTCCATTATTTAATGATATTATTCTATGTTAGAATTAGACAAAAGTCAAGTAATAAAAATATTTTCATTTTTTAAAAAAAGTTCTTGCAATTATTAAAAAAAAGGTATAAGAGATGTCTTTGTTATCGGGATTTAGCTCAGCCTGGTAGAGCGCTTGCTTTGGGAGCAAGATGTCGTAGGTTCGAATCCTATAGTCCCGACCAAATAAAACCACCCTTTAGGGTGGTTTTTTGTTTTATGGCGGGCTTAAGGGTTCTAAGCTACGAAAAGTAGGTTTGATTACAAGCGAAAGGCGGGCGGAAGAACGCCGGTCGGCAAAGCCGATGAGCGAAGTAACGACTTCGTCAATCCTATAGTCCCGACCAAGATAATACATAAGTCGTTGATTTTTCAACGACTTTTTTTGTTGTCTGGACCCCTAAATGGCGCATTTCTGGTATTTTGCACAAGTGAGACAGTTGGGTGTGACAGTATGGCATTAAAATATAACCATTTAGAACGCAGAAAACATACCTTTTATTTTAGGTATTTATTAGGATAAATTTGCTTGTTTGAATTTGGTAAAAATGGAAAATATAAAAAAGCCGGAGTTACCGGCTTTAATTAAAATGATTCATATAAAATTAAGCGATATAATCTATTTCTATTTTATTTATAATTTCTAAAAGTGAATTACTTTCAAAAATTTTAGCATTTAATATATCTTCTATCCCTTGTTCTTTTGACTGAAAACATTTGCTGTATAATTCTACAGTATTTTCACCATTCTCAGATAAGTCCATCTTCCACAGTGTTAGAGACATTTTTTCGTTAGAATATGCTGCTTCTACCATATATGATATGTTGTTGTATTTAAACTCTATTTCACCACCATAATATAGAGTATCATAGATTTCTTTTATATCAGCACTCATTTATTTTCTCCCTTAAAATACTTTTCATACTTTGAGTATTCATCTTTAGTAGGTATTCTGGCCGGTTGCCTTTCACCATTTTTGTAATCGTGTATATGAAGTGTTTTATTCTTCTTATCATAAGATGGTTTTATTTGATAATCAACATCCATCTTTGGTTTATGTTTCTCATCAAATTCTCTGTATTGTCTTATAGAACCATCCTTATTCTTTACAATATAGGCTTTACTTGTATATGATTCTTCAGGAACCTTATTGCTACCATTTATTCTTCGAACAACTTTTACACCTTCTATCATACCTATTGTTTCGTATTCATAGGTGCGTTTCCCTGAAGCATAACTTCCCCTACCTCCCATATTATGCCTCCTTTCTCGTATGTGCAAATGGCACATGAATTATGTTGCCTTGCATTTCTTCAAAAGGTTTACCATAGCATATTATGGCTTTAGGATTCAATTTTTCAAGCATTTTATCGTAACCACGCAAAAAGCCTAGTTTATTTCTTTTACATCCTATCATTCCTATAGAAATGGTAGCATTTTGTTCCACACCATCAAAACAAAAACTATAACTTTGCGGAGTACTCCAACTGATTGTTGGAATAACTGTAAATCCTTTTTTTTGCCAATATGCACCACACCAACGATTTTTTGCTACATTTGTTACTTGTAACCACATTGGCATTTCTGCATATAGAGAAAAATCAGGAGTTAGCAAAAAGCGGTATTGTGCATATTTTTGTAATGACCGTTCCGGATAATTGTAAATTCCTCTAAACTTCGGGTCATCTACATAAAAATGCACACCATATTTACGATGTTGTTCATCTTCATTAAGCCGTGTATGTGAACAGGCTAATAACTTGATATTACTTAAATCTATTTCTTGTTGTATAATATGGGGGATTTCCCATAATCCAGTCATAGTATAATTGTTTCTTAGAAATTTATCGCTATTGCGAATATTATAACTTTGTAACATAGTTACCTCCGTTAAATTCAAATTAACACTCTGCAACAAAATTTGTGTTGCATTTTGGATAAATGGTGTTACATTGTTATTGTTCAGTTAACGAATGGGTAACACCATTCTTGCAAGCATTGTAATCACTTAAATACGGTTTTTACAATGCTTTTTTGTTATATAGGATATTGTGTATTTGACTGTAAATGCTCTCCTATGTTGTTTTGAAACAAATCAATAAGTTTTATTTCGTAAGGTTTATAAAATCTTCCTGAATTTAATAGCCACTTATTATAATAGTCCCAAGCAATTTGTGCTGCTTGATGGCTTATTTCAAATATATTCGCAATTTCTTCTGCTGAATGTAATTGTAATTTATGTATCAGAACCGGTGGGGCTAATAAATATTTTGCAAAAAAATTAACCTCGGCTTCTGCTAATTCACTTGCTTGCAAGTGCCCTAATACAATGTGTCCAATTTCGTGAACTATTGTATTATTCATTCGCTGATACATCTGATTTTGATTGTAATAAATTATCGGTTTATCGTCCTTAAATGTAGTAAATCCATCTTCACTTACCTTAAGCAATAAGTCGTATTTTTTATTAGGGTATGGACGAACTTCTATTCCCATTTTACTTGCTATTTCAAATCCGTTTATAGGAACACAAGATATATTGTATTTGATTAGCAAATTAGTTACAGTTTCTTTTATTTCTTCATATATTCTATTTGGTAGTCTCATCTTAACCTTCTAATATTACATTTATAAGTTCACGTTTTTCGGAAGGAGTTAACTGACCTGCATTGCGAGCAAGAATGCATTTTACTTTAGAAAATGGATACTCCTCTTCATTTTCCCCCATAAGATAACTGACCGTTGTATGTAAAGCAGTTGCTATATTTGCCATTACTTCATACTTTGGTTCCCTTTCTCCAGATATATAACGTGAAATTGTTGTTTCGTTCACATCTAATATTTCTGCTAACTCCCGTTGTGTCATATTCATTTGTTTTAATTGCTCTAACACTCTGGTTTTGAATATTTTATTCATAATGCTCCCTTTCGGTTAAATCCACACTTCAATAAAATCTATACAACACGCTTTCCAATTTGGCAAGCAATCTTTCCATTTATACACAAGTAATGTTTTTTATATCTCTTTCTTAATATTACACTTGTTTGATTGATTAAGCAGTCTTTTTACCTGATAAATACATATGAAGTTAATTAATGATGCTGTAAGTATTAAACCAAATGCACCTGTTGGGGATGATAATGAACCAACATTTACTGCCCCGGCAAATGTTCCTGACATTGAATGTTATTATGAGAATTTCTCAATGATATGCGAAGTGACGATGCTGAAAAGCAGAGATCAGTGGTACAACGAAGGGCAACCAGTAATGCAACATCTACGAAAATTTGAAGAAAATAATCCAACATTGCCTAATTATTGCCTTTTTATTGCCCCCTCTTTACATCAAGGTACTTTAGGAACTTATTGGAATGCAGTGAAATATGAATATGATGGTTTTCGCCAAAAGATTATTCCTATAACAATTAAACAATTGGCTGAAATTTTATCTGTTGTAAAACAATTAAAAATATTAGGTAAAAATATTAGCAAAGAAAATATGATAGACCTTTATAATAGATGTATTGATCTAAACAATTGCACAAGAGCAAGTGAGTGGCCAAACTTTATAAATGCAGCATTTAAGTCATGGGAAAATAGTCTTCTATCTTAATTGAAGCAGGTACTTATTCTTCGCTATACCATGTGGGCGGTGTATCACATTGTTTTTGAAAGAAAATTTTAATTTTATATCAAGCGGGCAGTAATCAAAAGTCAACCCCACCAGTGCCGATTAGAAGGTCCGCCCACAAGGTCTGAAAATTTTTACAGAAAAGCCTTGCATTATAAGGGAAAAGTGGCTATAATTTTTTGTATGTTTGGAAGGGTGGTATCCTTTTTCTAATTTGGAGGGGGGCAACCCGACCAAACATAAAAACTCACCTTTGTGGTGAGTTTTCTGTATACAAAGAAAGCCTTACCGCATGGGTAAGGCTTTGAAGTAATAATTTTGTATGACAGTTGATATGAAATGCCGGAAGAAACTTATCTGTTTGCAGACATTAGTGCTTCCATGCTGAGTTTTACCAATTCCATATTTCCGTTCAGTCCGCCTAAAAATATCATATCATGTCTGTCGATGTTGACATGGAATGTATTGCGCAGGTGTTCAGCCCTTTCTTCTGTCGGAACCGTTCCGTCCGGACGCATGTTAAGAAGGCTGACACAATTTGCAAGAATGGCAGCGTGAACAACATTTTCAACAGTAGGCTCCATGTGAAGATGTTGCTCCATACAATAAAACACAAGATTAGGAATCTCGTATCTGTGTTTTGCGGCAAATGCCAAAACGTAATTGTCTTCGGTATTGCCGTTGTCAT
>JBGVOY010000173.1:0-2139 GCA_045126755.1 Alphaproteobacteria bacterium
CATATAGCAAAATTATTGGTTGATATAGAATCTAATAAGAATTTATATTTTCATCGCGGTAAAGATGATAAGGTAAGTTATTATTTCAAAAGAAAAAATGGTTTGGAACATTATAAGATTCTTAAATCAGCAATAGAGGAAACTTTATATCTTGACGCATTGGACATGGTTCAACGTTGTAGGCATAATAAAGAAAAACTATATGAGTTTTACAAGAATAAACTTTTTAATAGAGATGAGTTTAATAAAGATAAATTAAAAAATCAATTAAGGGAATTAAACAGAAGTTATGAAAGAGTTCTTGAAGATTACTTTGCAGGGAAGCTACCTGAGAATGTTTTTGAAGCTGAAGGAAAAAAATATTCTTCGAAAATAACTAAGATAGAAGACTTGTTGGAACATGCAGATGAGCAACAAGCGAAAATCGATTTGTTTGATTTGAAATTTAAGAAGTTTATTGATAGTCTAAGAGAAATTCCAATGGATAAATATAAATTGATTCAAATGGTAATTTCAAAAGTGTATATTTCGCCTCCGGAAGTAGATGGTGAATTTAATATAACGATAAAATACAAAATAGAAGAATAGAAGTTTGTTATGAAAAACGATAAAATTAAAGTTGTTACATATTTAAGGGTTGCATCGAATAATGATAAAGAACTTGCAAATAAGGAAAACGAAATGATGAAGCTTATTGATAAGCATGACAATGATTGGGTAGTTGTCGCCCAATATGAAGATATCGGATGCAGTGGCAGAAAGTTTGATAGAGAAGGTCTTTCGAATCTTTTTGAAAAGTTAGATGATGTTGATATGGTTGTAACATTATCACCGCAAATGATTGCAAGGGATGTTTTGGTTTATAAGGATATATATCAAAAGATTGAATCAAAGAAATGTACCTTGTATATTCGGGACGTACATCATGAGAACGTTCCCAAAAGAGCAGTCAAATTAGATTTGTTTCCTAAATCAAATGCTGTTTTTGCGTAAGACATAATTTGATATTATTCGACAAAACTTAATATAAAATTTTACGCCCTATATTCTATTATATTATATATAATGTTTATAGGGTTTTTTATATTTTTTATAATTTCAATTCTTCTATGATACTGATTTTGCATTTTACTACACAACCTACAGGTGAAACCTATTTGAAAGGAATTTTAAACAATTAAATTTTAAAAACCCTTATAAATACTGGCGATTTAGGGGTTAAAATTTTTTTGCTACACAACCTACGGGCGAAACAGGGACGGCGCAAAAGTTTGAAAACGGACATATCGCCGCAGGGAAATACGTTTCCTCGTTCGTTGGGTTCTTCCCTGCGGATAAACCCAAATATCTGGCACTCGTTATCGTAGACGAACCGCAAGGGGCGTATTACGGCTCGGTGGTTGCTGCGCCGTGTGCAGGGGAAATATTTCAAGGAATAATATCGCTAAAAAATATTCAACCGATAACGTAAGGCTTGCTAATAATAAAAACAAGGCGATACGTTTCTTGTTAAGCATCGAAAATTTTTGCGAGAAAAAAATGAAATAGAAAAAACGAAAAACAACGAAAAGTATAAGCTAATGCCTTTCGTTGTTTTTTTGTTTGAAATGATAATTTTGACGAGTTAAGTATAAAAAACACAAAAAAATAACGACTTATCTATATCAAAAATCGTATTTTTATTGACAAGTTGGCTTGTATATGTTATGCTATTTTTAAGCGTAGATAGATATATGAAAAGAAAGATTTATAAAAAACGCTTGGATTAAAAAATCGGCTGATAGGGGTCTTGACCTTGTTCGGAGGTGATAGAAATGCTGGATTTAAAAAATAAATTCCAGAAGATTAAAGGAACGCATTTGCGGGTTGTAGGTGTTTTGCTTTTGCTTTTACTTGCTGTTTTTCTTCTGTGGTTCAACAGCGCGAACAGCATGCAAGCGGAATCGGCTTTAGTAGTGCAGGTATATTTTGAAGGCGAGTATAAGATTGAGGATGATGAGTGGCATAAAATTGTAAAAGGAGAGCATATTCCCTCGACGAAAGGGGACGTTACTTTGCGCGGCAATTTTTATATGTTAGCCCCCGATGGCGAATACGCGGGCGTTTATAGAGAAGATATCCCGATTGCTTTCTACATAG
>JBGVOY010000174.1:0-27154 GCA_045126755.1 Alphaproteobacteria bacterium
TACAACCCCAAATAATACGAACTTACTATCATCTAAATATTTACTTGTCAATATTTTTCTTGATACGATTAAAAGTTGAACATAAAAAAACATCTTCACAAATAAAATTGTAAAGATGTTTTTTTATTTTTATATCAACTTAAAATGCAAAGTTTAAGTTAAACATACCAAAGTAATCCGGTCTTGCGTTTGCGTCATGCTCAGGGTTTAATCTGATACCGAAACGGGTTTTAAGATTTGTGTCATTTTTTAGTTTTGTGTTATAAAACATACTTAAGTCCCATTCTTGTGCATCATCTTTTATTGAGGCACTATATTTTTGCACATAAAGCTTGTCTTCTGTCGGATGTCTGCCGGATGCAAGATAAATATCGGCTGTTCCTTTTACGATGCGTAACGGAGAATAAATATCAAGCCCGATATTGCTGTTTGAAGATAACAAATATGTCGCATTTAATGCTATGCTTTCACTTTCAATGTTTGACAGATTAAATACGGAACTGTTTGTCGATGTATCGGTATATCCTCGGTAATATGAACCGCTTAATGACAGCTTGTTAATAGGTTTATATAAAATTTTAACTCCGCCGAAATATGTTTCGGAATTATTAAAATCAAAAGTATTTGTTCCTATCATACCCAATACCGAACCGTCTTCTTTTAACATACCGGCTACAGAACTTATACCTAAATTATTGTTTAAGTTATAAGTTAATTCGGTGCTGAATACATCCATACGATTGTCATATAAATCGGAATTATCTTCATCGTCAAAGAAGTTGTTTTTACCGTTTGTATAGTCAAACTTAATTTCTGTTTTTCCGTGTTTGCGTGTTATACCGGCTCCGAATGCATTATCCATACTTATAAACGGATTTTGTTCAGTGCGGACAAGTGTTGTGCCTTTGTTTAATATGGTATTTTCTGAGTAAAAAGCATAAAAGTTTGATTTATTGTCTGCTTTATATTCAATTTCTAAAAAGCCATAAGGACTTCGTATGTCGTTTCCTGTAACAGACGAATTAAAGGCAAAAGACAATCTATCGCTTGCATCGATTTTTTGTTTTCCGCTACTTAAAAATGCTTTGAAATCATTTTCAAACAGATGTCTTTTTTGTTTTGTCGTATCGGCAAAAAGTGATGATGTTTTAACTTCGAAACCACGATTATATTCGTCAAATGCGGTAAACTTTGCCGGCAGTGCAGCTAAAAGTTTTGCTTGAGTTGATTTTGACAACGTCAATACAGATTGAGAAACTTGGTCGGAAGTATCTTGATTGGAAAAACCAAACTCTAAATATCCGACGGGATTTGTTGCAGCTTCTAAATTAAGTAAACCGTAGCCAAACTGTTCATCGACACCGGTTTCGCCTAAATCAGTTGCCGTTTTGAAGATTATTTCAACTATTTGTTGCGGTGTTAAATGCGGATATGCTCCCATTAACAATGCTACACTTCCGGTTACGACCGGAGTTGCCATAGATGTTCCTTGCATATATCCGTAAGCATTACCGTTTTCATCTTTTTTGTGATTACTGTCGTTTTGAACGGTAGAGTAAATAAGCTCGCCGAGTTTTGAATCTCCTCCAGGGGCAGCAATACAATAATCTTTCGTGGCACCGCACTTTTGAGAATAGCTTGCTAATTCATTATTACTGTTTACGGATACAACCGTAATAAAAAGATTGGTAAAATCGTGTTCGGAACCTTGTTTGAAATTGTTGCTCAACGGTATACCGGAAAGCACATCAGCTTCATACTTATTTCCTTCGTTACCTGCAGCCTTTACAACTACTATATTGTTATCGGCAAGTCCTTCAAAGAGCGGAAGCATATATTCAAATCCGCTGATATGAGAGTTTTCGGCATTTTTTCCTAAAAAATATGATGCTTGTGTGCGTTTATCGGAAGTGGTTTCTACCCCAAAACTCATATTTATTACTTTAGTGTTTTCTGCTAATATTACATCTAATGCTTTTTGATAAACATTATCAATTTCAGGAAATGCAATAGATTGTGTATAGGATATACCGACCATTTCAACATTTGGTGCAACACCTTGCATACCCATACCATTTGCAGCTGCTCCTAAGATTCCCATAACATGTGTGCCATGGTCGTTGTCTTGTGTATTAAGTGTGCTGTTTACACCATTATCAGGTAAGTATGGAATAGGATTGTATTTTAATTTATCCCAGTCATAATCGTCAGGGTATTCATTAAACCATTCGTCATAATCGGCTTGAGTGTATTGATAAGAAGTGCTACCGACTATGTTTCCGGATTCGTCATATAAGACCAGACTTCCCATTTTTGCATCTTCATCATAATCGTATCCGTAGCAATTAGTGGTATCACCATTACGACACGGACCATAATCAAGATTATAGCCATAGGTTTTACCGTCTTTATCTTTTACAATGTTTTCTACTAAATCGGGGTGATTAACATCGAAGGCATTATCTAAAATTGCGACCTTAACTTTATTATCCGTAATTAAATCTGAGCCGTCATCGGGCAATATGCCATCGGTATTTCTGTTAACAATATATCCGGTATATCCTCTGGCATACGCATTGTCTGCATTGATTAAACTTAAAAAGTTTCCGCCTTTATTAAATTCTTTTGTTTGATAATCTTTTGGATCTGCGTCTTTAGGAGCTGCTCCGGGTTGACCGAAAATTATACATTCGCCGTTTACGATTGTTCCGCCTCTTTCTTCGCAAGGTATTTCGGGTTCCGGTTTTTCATTATCGCTTCCCGAGGAACTTCCGCCCCCTCCGCCGCCTCCGGCAGCGGCAGCAACACCGCCTATAACGGCTACAACACCTGCTCCTATGCCGACTTTAGAAGCTATACTCATTGTTTCTTCCGGTCTTGCATATTTTGCTTTGGTTAATAAACTGCCGCCGTCGTGATATGCGCCTGCCGTGGTTGCTTCATATTCATTTAAGGATTTTGTAAAGCGAGTTCTGGTAATGATATTTGCTTTTTTCATACAATAATTTTGACTTTTTGCTCCCATAGAAATTAACATTTTATAAGTCTTAGGGTCATTATTGTTGATTGCATGGCAAACGGCAGTATTTCCGTCGGGTCCCATAACATCTATACCATATCTTAGGCTTATTCTTCGGCTTCCGCTTACATTTGCATTTGATGTGTAAATATACAACAGCTTAGAATAATCGGTTGCCTGATAGTTTATTACAGGGCCGGATTTAGCCTCAATGGCGAAAAAGCAAAAAAGGCCTAAAGTAAAAATAAGTATTTTTTTGTTTAGCATACGCAAATCCTCTTATGACAAATAATACCTTATTTAAGCAAAATATAATTAAAAATACCTTAATACAGTAAAAACCGCCTGTCGTTAAAACAGGCGGTTTGTAAGATTTAAGTAATTTTAATCTTTATTGGCAGATTCAATTCGCATAGCGTAGAATGAACGATATACAAATATCAAACCTAAAACAAAGAAGAAAATTCCTAATCCGACAGAAATACATTTAGGTGCGGTAGCAGCCATTTCAACTGCTAATAAACCGAACAAAGTTGTAAATTTAATAATCGGATTTAATGCAACCGATGATGTATCTTTATACGGATCACCTACGGTATCACCAACAACAGATGCGTCATGCAAAGCGCTTCCTTTTTCTTTTAAGTCTACTTCTACAACTTTTTTCGCATTATCCCAAGCACCGCCGGCATTTGCCATATATAATGCTTGGAATAAGCCAAATACGGCAATAGAGATTAAGTAACTTGCAAATAAATTTGCGTTAAAGCAAGCAAAAGCGATTGTAAATGAGAAAATTACGATAAATATGTTGAACATACCTTTTTGCGCATAAACCGTACAAATTCTTACTACGTTTTTAGAATCTTCAATTGAAGCGGCTGTTTTACCGTCAAGTTTGATGTGCTTTTTAATGTAGTTTACTGCTTTATAAGCGCCGGCTGAAACTGCTTGCATAGATGCTCCGGAGAACCAGTATATTACGGCACCGCCTAGGATTAAGCCGAACAATACGTTAGGATCAAGCAAGTTTAATGATAAGTTCAAAAGTAAAATTATTGAAAAAATCATTGTTGTAGCACCAATAACCGCTGTTCCTATTAAAACAGGTTTTGCAGTTGCCTTAAAGGTGTTACCTGCCGAATCGTTTTCTTCCAACAGATGTTTACCGACTTCAAAATTTGGTTTAAAGCCGTAATCTTTTTCAATCTCTTTTTTGATACCCTTAATTTGTTCAATTTGAGAAAGTTCAAATACGGATTGTGCATTATCTGTTACCGGTCCGTAAGAATCGACTGCAATAGTAACAGGTCCCATACCAAGCATACCAAATGCCACCAAGCCAAAAGCAAATACTGTCGGGTATACCATATATGTATCAAGTCCGCTGCGAGCGGTGAAATAGGCAATTACCATTAAGCCGACCATAACCAATCCTTGCCAGAAGGCAGAAAAGTTACCGGCAACAATACCTGATATGATATTTAATGAAGCACCGGCCTCACGGCTGGCATTTACAACTTCTTCAACGTGTTTAGATTTTGAAGAAGTAAAGATTTTTGTAAATTCGGGTATTAAGGCAGCAGATAATGTTCCGCAACTGATAATGGTAGAAAGTTTCCACCATAAATCAGGACCGAATACGTTAGTGTCAATCATTACATAAGAAACACCGAAAGTAACCAAAATAGAAATGATTGATGTAAACCATACCAATGAGGTTAACGGAGTTTCAAAATTGAATTTATCTTTATTGCCGAATAAGGCTTTGCAAACAATGTTATTTAATGAATATGCAAAAACAGATGTAAGAATCATCAATACACGCATTGCAAATACCCAAGTAATAAGGCGAGCTTGAATATCAATTCCGTTCGGTAATAATGTCAACTCGTTGTTTGGACCATACATCATACCGGCGCCTAATACAATAAAGCTGATAAGAGCAACGCCGGTTACACCGTATGTTTCAAATCCGTCAGCGGTAGGTCCGACAGAATCGCCGGCATTATCGCCAGTGCAGTCTGCAATTACACCGGGGTTTCTGGCATCATCTTCATCAATTTTGAATATAATTTTCATTAAATCGGCACCAATATCGGCAATTTTGGTAAAAATACCGCCGCAAATTCGGAGTGCCGAAGCACCTAACGATTCACCTATGGCAAAACCGATAAAGCAAGCACCCGCATTATCACGAGGAACAAACAATAAAATGAAAATCATCATTATAAGTTCGACACAGATAAGCAATACACCGATAGACATACCTGAATGTAAAGGCAAGTTCATAACCGGATATGCTTTACCTTTTAATGAGGCAAAAGATGTTCTTGCGTTTGCGTATGTGTTGATACGCATACCGAACCAAGCAACCGAAAAAGAACCCATAATACCTAAAACCGACCATAATAAAATGTTTAAAACTTTTAGGATAGGGGTTTGATTTAAGTAAAAGAAATAGTAAAAAATACATACAGCAATAAAGCACTCTAAAATAAATAAGAGTTTTGCTTGTTGTTTCATATATGTTTTACATGTTTCATAAATTGTTTCCGCAACGTTTAACATAGATTTGTGAGTAGGCATCTTTTTAATGCTTATAAATTCGTATAAACCAAAAAGCATACCTAACAAGCATACAATCAACCCGATAAATAAAATATGTGAACCGGTAATGTTTGTGCCGAAAATATTGAACATAACATCCAGTGACGGAATATTTAAGTCTATTTCAGATGCGTGTGCATCTTGAAAAATAAATAGAGAAAATAAAGCACTAAGTATTGCTTTACCATACTTATTAAATTTTAACATAATATATCCTTTTCATAAAATATTGTTGCATCTATGTCTAAAATATAATCCAAACATAAATAATTATGAGGATATACTAAACCTTAATTTATAAAAAATAGGTTAAATTTTATTGTTAAAGATTAAATTATAAAGCGGGAGCAACATTTACTTTTTCCATATCGGAATATACTTTTCCTTCGCTATCTTTTATGGAAGTATCTGCGCCTTTTTCTATAAGTAAATCAACAACTTCGTCGTTTGAACTTGCATAAGCATAAAACAGCGCCGTTTTGCCGTTCTTGTCTACGGCATTTACATCGGCTCCGGCATCAAGTAAAATTTTTACAATGTCTAAATTCCAGACATTTGTAACGGCGTTCATCAATGGTGTTCCGAGTGTGCTTTCTAAATTGACATCAGCTCCGTTATCAACAAGCATTTGTGTCATTTCAATAGCTTTTGTCATTTCACGGAATAATGTCTTTTTAAGTTCTTCTTGAATTTCCGGATTATCCGTATCAAGCCCCATTGTTTTCATCATCATAATTTGAAGCTGTAATTCGTTGGCTTTTGATGTGGCAATATTTAGAGGTATAATACCGCTTTTGGAAGGCATATTAACATCAGCACCATATTCAATAGCTTTTTTTGCAACTTCCAAATCAGGGTTTCGGGATAATAAGTAGTATAAAGGAGGGTTACCGTTATTATCTTTTTGATTAAAATCAAACTCTTCCGTTTTAAGAGTTTCAATCATGGCAATATCTGCAGATATAAGCTGTTCTTCAATGTCGGTATTGGTAAAATCAGTCGTAACTTGGACGGTTGTTTCCGTTTGTTCATTTTCTTGGGGTAATGCTTCTTGTGCATTAACAACAAAAGTTGTGCTTATAAGAGCCATAAATACAAAAAATGATTTCAACATAATTACCTCCTTATAAATATTTATTTCAGCATAAACAATTTTACTAAATTTTCAAGAACTAAAATTTTTATTTTTATTTTTATAATTTTTTTTGTTGTGCATAACTTTGTGAAAAAATCATATCATCGGTTGCGAATCAGAAAAAGTTAACTAATAGTTAACATATATTTTAATGAAGGTGTTTAGATATGAATTTTGAAAATGAATTTGTAACCGCTCAAACTGATGATATTGTTATTTCGGCATGTCAGGCTTATCTTGAAGATGAAGCAGATGATGCGTGTTCTTATTATTTGCGCATAGAAAATAATTCGGATGATAAGATACAAATTTTGAGCAAGGAGTTTAATATTACAGACGATAGGGGAAATTCGTATTTTGAAAACGGTTTAGGGTTTAACGGAGAAATTCCTGAGCTTGAGCCGGGCGAATATTTTGAATTTTCCGATAGTGCGCCTGTCAATTCATCTTTTGCCGTATTATACGGAAGCTGCCGAATTGTTAAAGAAAAATGCAATCAGATAAAAGATATTAAAATTCCGGCAGTCAGCTTGGTCGGAAATATTCATTGTCAGAGTCCTTTTAATTAAAAAAAACTCCGGATTTTCCGGAGTTTTTTTTAATTACTTTGTAGTGAGATTTCGGTTGCTGATTTTTCTTATGAGCAAATATCCCAAAAATAGAACAATGTCAAAAAGAACAATTAACCAAAAACCTAACAGTGCCGTCATAGCTCCGGTTGTATTCATGCCCGGTATGAGGTTGCCTAAAAGTCCGATGCCATAAAATACGGCTAAACCACCATAGACGAGGATGAGAATCAGAAAAGCGTTCTTCAGGTTTTTGTCATAGTGGTTTTTTTCGTCGGTATAAGCGAAAGGAAGAAACATCACGGCTATTGTTATCGTAATTCCGATGATTTCTCCTGCTCTACCCCAAAACTCACTTAAGGCAAAACTACCGATGAAAGCACATGCCATAACCAGCACAAATAAACCGAGGATACGTAATCCTCTTTTAAAATTTTCCTTCATAATTTCTAAATTTAATTAAACACCTTGATGTTAAAGCTTTTTAGATGTTTTGTCAATAACTTTATTAAAATAAAAACGCCTAAACTAAGGCGTCTTTATTTTAATAACGATTTTTTTATAGGTTATTTAACTTTTTCGACTTGAGAAAATTCAAGTTCAACAGGTGTGTAACGACCAAAAATAGAAACAGAAACTTTCAAACGAGCCTTTTCCGAATCCACTTCTTCAACAACACCGACAAATGAAGCAAAAGGACCATCGGTTACTCTGATTTGTTCGCCAACCTCAAAGTCAACAACTGTTTGAGGACGCTCAACACCTTCTTCCATTTGTTTGATAATGCGTTCAGCTTCAGCTTCGCTGATTGGTTGAGGTTTGTTACGACTGCCTAAAAATCCGCTTACTCTCGGAGTATTTTTAACAACGTGCCAACATTCATCCGACATTTCCATCTTTACTAAAATATAGCCGGGGAAAAACTTACGTTCACTGTTAACTTTAGCACCTTTCTTAATTTCAACAACTTCTTCGGTCGGAACTAAAACTTCTAAAATCTTATCTTCCAAGTTCTTTAATACAGCTTGTTCTCTCAATGATTCGGCAACTTTTTTTTCAGAACCTGAATACACATTTACAACATACCAACGTGCAGCCATTTACTTATGCTCCCAAACCCAAGACTAATTTAACAGCCCATGCTAAAACAATATCGGTTAAGAAGAAGAATGTAGCTGCGATGGTAACAATTACGATTACCATTGTAGATGCTTGCGAAACTTCTTTTCTTGTCGGCCAGGTAACTTTTTTAACTTCTTGCTTTACCTGTCTGAAAAACTGTATAGGACTAACTTTCACCTTGGATCCTCATTAAATTAAAAATTAAACATTTTGATTTGATAAAATTGGCAGGGGCAGCAGGATTTGAACCCACGACACTCGGTTTTGGAGACCGATGTTCTACCACTGAACTATACCCCTTTATTTAAAAAGCAATTATCAAACCGATTTAGCTATTGATACACACTTTGGTTTAATAAATCAAGAGTTTTTTGCTTAATTTTAGCATATTTTTTAATTATAAGAATTTCCACGCAATAGAACATACATCCATTGAACCGCAATTACAAGATTCATAAGATGATGTAATCAGGGCTTGAGGTAAATCTATGGCATTAAAAGTTGTATCATCTGTCTGAAAAGTTTCATCGGTCATCTTACTTGTTGCAACGGTTAAATCGCCATCTTTTTTGATTGTCATACCTAAAAATCCGGTCTGAATATCCGAACCCCAACTTTCAGAAGCAAGAGAATGGCAGGTTTTTGAGTCTAATCCGTTGAAAATTAAGATAAATGCCCCGCTTTCATTTAAGTTTGTTGCCGCCGGTCCGATAAGTATTGAGCCTTTTTTTCTGTTTACCATGTGTACTCCGTCTTCTGCAATCATATATTCGGGAACAATACCTGAATTTATTGCGGCAATAACAGATAAAGCATCGTAATTGTTTTGTACGTAGAACACTGTTCGTATGTTGGCAATTAAATGAGAAATATCATCTTTGAGTTTATTTGTTCTTAATTGGTGGCTTGCTTTTACATAACCTGCTATGCCGCCAACGGATAAAACTCCAACAATAGATAAAACACCAAGCATTTCAATCATGCTTCGTCCAAGTTGAGTTTTGTTGAATTTTATATTTGTCATGATAATAAACCCCATATTATGATATGAGATATTAACATACTAATTTTTTAATATCCAGTATGTATTTAGTAATATACAAAAAACGCTCATTATGAGCGTTTTTTTAGGTTTAAGCATTTTCAATACGAGAGCGTTTACGCAAAATCGGATCTAAAATTTTCTTTCTTAGTCTTAAAGATTTTGGCGTAACTTCAAGCAACTCATCTGCCTGAATGTATGATAAAGCTTGTTCTAAGCTCATTTTTCTTGGTGGAATCAGGTCTATTGCTTCATCTTTACCGGCAGCTCTTATATTGGTTAACTGTTTTGCTTTTGTCGGGTTTACTTCCAAATCGTTAGATTTTGTATGTTCACCGATAATCATTCCGACATAAACAGGTGAGTTATGCTCAACAAACATTGGTCCTCTTTCTTGAAGTTTCCACAAGGCATAGGCAACAGCCGTTCCGCTTTCGCTTGAGATGAGTGCGCCTGTTCTTCTGCCTTCAATTTCACCTTTATACGGTTCATAAGCATAAAAGATACGATTCATAACACCCGTGCCTCTGGTGTCGGTTAAAAATTCCGAATGATAGCCGATTAAACCTCTGGATGGAGCGTGGAAAATTAACCTTACTTTGTTACCAAGTTGTGATGGTATCATTTCGGTCATTTCGGCTCTGCGTTGACCTAACTTTTCAACAACCGCGCCGGAAAATTCTTCGTCAACATCAACTACTACCTCTTCAACCGGTTCAAGCAAATTTCCATCATCGTCTTTTTGCATTAAGACTCGTGGACGAGAAATTGACATTTCAAAGCCTTCTCTACGCATTGTTTCAATTAAAACACCTAATTGAAGTTCTCCACGTCCGGCAACTTCAAACGAATCGGTCGAATCGGTGCGTGAAATTTTTAATGCAATATTACCTTCTGCCTCTTTTTCAAGTCTATCCCATATCATGCGAGAAGTAACCTTATCGCCTTCACGTCCGGCAAGCGGCGAATCGTTAACGGAAAAGGTCATGGCAAGTGTCGGCGGGTCAATAGGTTGTGCTTTGATGGCTTCATTTACTTCATAGGCACAAATTGTGTCGGCAACAGTGCCTTTGACAACACCGGCAACTGCAATAATATCACCGGCGTGCGCTTCATTCAATGCAACTCTTTCTAAGCCACGGTATGCCAATATCTTAGTAATACGTGTTCTTTCGACTTCCCCTTTATCGTTAATTACTTTTACGGCATCATTTAATTTTAAGCTGCCAGATTGAATTTTACCACTTAAAATTCTACCTAAAAATTTATCGGCTTCTAAAGTTGTAACAAGCATGGCAAAAGGATTTTCCGGTTCACATTTGGGCTTGCTAACATATGATAAAATAAGTTCAAATAACGGGCTTAAATCTTTTCTTTCATCATTTAAGTCTTTCACGGCCCATCCGTTTCTGCCTGATGCATATAAAACCGGAAAATCAAGTTGTTCATCATTTGCATCCAAACTTACGAACAAATCAAATATTTCATTTAATACTTCATCAGGACGAGCGTCTGCTTTGTCGGCTTTATTGATAACAACAATCGGTTTTAAGCCGATTTTTAATGCTTTACCAAGCACAAATTTTGTTTGAGGCATTGGTCCTTCGGAAGAATCAACTAATAAAACAACGCCATCAACCATAGATAAAATACGTTCAACTTCACCACCAAAGTCTGCGTGTCCGGGGGTGTCAACAATGTTTATATGTGTGCCGTTCCAATTAACGGATGTGCATTTGGAAAGAATTGTAATTCCTCTTTCTCTTTCCAAGTCATTACTATCCATAACACAATCTGCCACTTTTTGATTATCTCTAAAAGTTCCGCTTTGTCTTAATAATCCGTCCACCAATGTTGTTTTACCATGGTCAACGTGGGCGATTATTGCAATATTTCTCATTTTGTTTTTCTCCTAAAGAACTGTCATGTCGTAGTTTCAAATTCTCGTGTACCCTCTTTGTACACTTCAATTTTGAAACTACTTCCGGCACAGTCCTTTATGAGAAAAAGTTGTGCCAATTTATTTATGACATTAATTTTTTTTGCACATTAGCGCTTTTTTTTTAAATTTCAAGAAAAAAACTTGCTATTTTTGAAAAAATATTGTACCTTTTTGGCAAGTAATTTTATTATTAACATAAAAAATAGTTATTATGAATCAAGGTTCAATTTTTTGTGCCATGGTTGTCGGCGTAGCGCTGATAATGGCAATTGTTGTGTTTTTTTTGGCCTGGAATGTATTCAAAGAAATAGCTTTGTATAAAAACCAGTGCTATCAACCGAGAAGAGCGCTTATGGAATCTAAAATGCTGATTCCTGTATCGAAAGTAATCTGTTCTTGTATAGCGCTCGTGTTATACTTGCTCTTTGTAACACTTATGGTGCTGTTTAATAGTATTCATGTCGGTTTGTTTTTAGGAAGTTTATTATTAAGCATCGCAATAGGTGTCGGCTTGTTTATAATTATAAGCGTATTCCAACACGAAGTTGAAACACACATTACTAAAGCTAACTTTAAAATAAGTATCTAGGTAAAAAACCGTGCTGTTAAAGCACGGTTTTTGGTTTTTAAGCTTTTTTTCCGTATTGTAAGAGCCTGTTTCTGACAAACCCTCTTAACGATACTTCAGGTCTTGCTCCATAGTGAGTGATGATTTCGGAAGCTGCCATAGAACCAATCATGGCACACGTTCCCAAACTTCTGTTTCTTGTCATACCGTATAAGAAACCTGCGGCATATAAATCACCTGCACCTGTCGTATCAACAACATTGTCGGTTTTTTCGGCTTCAACAAAAATTTTGACTCTTCCGTTTACGACAACAGAACCTTTTGCATTGCGGGTAATGGCGGCAATTTCAACTATCGGTTTAATTAAATCAAGTGCTTCATAGAAGTTTTCGGTATTAAAAAGAGCCTTAATTTCGTGTTCGTTACAAAACAATACATCAACATATTTTTCAATAAATTCCAAAAGTTGCGGGCGATGGCGAATCGTGCAATTTTTATCAGACAACGTAAATGCAACCTTTCGGTTATGAATATGTGCAAATTCACAAGCTTTTATAACGGCATTTCTTGCATCTTCTTCATCCCAAAGGTATCCTTCAACAAAAGTATATTTTGCCAACTTTATGGTATTTTCATCAATATCGTCCGGACTTAATCTGGTTGCAGCGCCTAAGTATGTAAACATTGAGCGTTCGGCATCTGTGGTTACAAGAACAATACTTCTTCCGGTTGCTGGGCCTTCCAATAAAGGTTTTGTGAAAAAGTCGATACCTGCGGCTCCGATATCACGTTTAAAGTTTTGCCCTAACTCATCATCATGAACTTTTCCGATAAAGGCACAATCGGCACCCAGTGATGCAAGACCTGCAACAGTATTAGCGGCAGACCCGCCAGAAACTTCACGTTCAGGTTCTAAATCTGTATATATTTTGCCTGCAGTTTGAGCATCTACAAGTGTCATGCAGCCTTTGGTTAAGCCTCGTTCGTTTAAAAATCCGTCCCCGACTTTAGCTAAGACATCTACCATTGCGTTTCCAATTCCTACAACATCATAAATGGTGTCAATTTCGTTCATCTTTTCCTCCTTATAATTTTAATATAATTCCGATTACCGCCGATAATATAATATAGAGTATCGGGCTTTTTTTATATTTTAGCATTAAAAGTGTTAACATAATGAAAACAATTACACTTAAATAATTTACTAAACTGATTTTTGCGATTGAAGTAAGAGCCAATATAATAAGCGCCAAAACTGCCGGCCTTATTGAACTTAAAGTTGTTTTTACGGCATTGTTTTGAGAATAACATTTTAAGAGTTTGGCAACCATTATTATAATTATTACAGATGGAGTTACAAGTCCGATTGTGGCAACTAAAGCGCCAAATATACCTGCGGTTTGGAAACCGGCAAAAGTTGCCATATTTACACCAATCGGACCGGGTGTTGATTCGGCAACTGCAATCATATTTGTAAGTTCTTCAAAGCTAAACCAATTATATTTTTTGCTTAAATCAAATAAAAACGGAATTGTAGCAGCTCCGCCTCCTATGGCAAACAGACCGATTTTAAAAAACTCATAAAACAAATACCAATAAATCATTTTTTCCTCCTTGTAACAACGGAGGGTATAAAACCGATAACAGTTGCAATTATAACGATTAAAACCGCACTGATATTGGTAAACAAAAGAGCCAATACTGAAATTAAAAATATGGCAAAGTGCAGCTTTTTATCGGTACTTTGTTTGTATATTTTTTTTGCCATATCAAAAACCAAAACCGATATTAAAGCACAAACACCAATACGAATACCGGCAAGAGCATGAACAACCAACGGGTTATCAATGTATAAATTTAATATGGATGCAATTAAGCAAATTATGATAAGCGATGGTGATATAATTCCGATGGTTGCCATAATTGCACCGGTTATTTTTTTTATTTTGTATCCTGAAAAAGTTGCAACGTTAACTGCAATAATACCCGGAGTACATTGACCGATTGAAAAATAATCTAAAAGTTCGTCTTCGGTTATCCATTTTTGTTTTTCAACCACTTCTGCTTTTAACAACGGTAGCATTGCATATCCGCCGCCAAAGGTAAATAAGCCTATTTTAAAAAATGATAAAAAAAGTTTTATAAGTATTTTCATATTCTTTATTTTTTGTTTGGTTTATGTTTTTATGATATTATATTAAGTGCTGTAAAATTTAAAGAGGAAAAAATGATTATAGGCGCAGTAAAAGAAACAAAACACCAAGAAACGAGAGTGGCACTAACTCCGGATATTGTTACAAAGTATAAAAATCTGGGTTTTGAAATTATGATAGAAACCGGATTAGGCATAAATTCGGGGTTTAGTGATGACGAATACATAAAAAACGGTGTGCTTGTCTTAAAAAACAGAAATGATATTTTAAAACAAGCGGATATTTTAATAAATGTTTGGTCTTTGGCAGAATATGAATTTAAAAAATTAAAAAAAGGGCAGACTCTTATTGCTAATTTTGAACATAATGCAAATTGCTCGGAACTGAAAGAAAAGGGTGTTAATGTTATTGCCTTGGAAAAAGTTCCCAGAATTTCCAGAGCGCAAAATGTTGATATACTGTCTTCACAAAATAATTTAGCCGGATATAAAGCAGCACTTACAGCTATGAATATGTTAAACAGGGCTGTTCCTATGATGATAACCTCAGCCGGAACAATTAAACCTGTTAAAGTGTTGATTGTGGGTTTAGGTGTTGCGGGTTTGCAAGCTCTTGCAACATTTAAAAGAATGGGGGCAATAGTTTATACATCTGATACCAGAGCAGAAACCAAAGAAGAAACAATTTCTTTAGGCGGACGTTTTGTTGAACCTGATAAACAAACAGAGATTTTAAGAGAAGTTGATATTTTAATGACTGCGGTTATGCCTCAGGGAAAGCCATCTCCTTTATTGTTTACGAAAAAAGATTTGGAAAAAATGCCTTTTAATTCGGTAATCGTTGATTTGTCTTGTGCTAATGTGGAAACAAACGGTTTAAGAAAAGATATAAAAGTTGTTCAAAATATGTTTTTTGCAAGCGAAATAGCAAATTCTGCCAGCAAACTTTTTGCCGAAAATGTTTTTAATTTAATAAAAGAAAACGGCGGGGTGAATTTTAATATAAATCCGGAGGATGAAATCTTAAAATTTATGTGTGTATGCAATAACTTTGAAGTAGGTGAGGTATAATATGACGGCTTTATTTTTATTTACCATATTTGTATTGGCATGTTTTATAGGCTATTTTGTAGTATGGGGAGTTACGCCGGCTCTGCACTCACCATTGATGAGTGTGTCAAATGCGATTTCCGGAATTGTAATTATCGGAGCGTTATATATTGCGGCATATTCCGAAAGTTCGTCGATAAGCGAGGTGCTTAGTATTTGCGCCGTTTTTTTAGCTTCGGTAAATATTTTCGGCGGTTTTGCCGTTTCGGAAAGAATGCTTGCGATGTTTAAGAAGAAGGATAATAAAAATGCTAAATAATGAATTATATCTGATATATTTGCTGGTTAGCGTGTTATTTATTTTATCGATAAGAGGTTTGGCAAAACCTAACACGGCTTTGTTTTCTAACAGGTTAGGTATGCTTGCTATGCTAATTGCCATAGTTGCAACATTGTTTGTTTTGCCCGAGCAAAATCATATATGGATATTGGTGGCTATTTTTTCAGGTGCGGTAGTCGGCATAGTATCAGGATTAAAGGTAAAAATTACGGCTTTACCGCAAATGGTTGCAGTTTTTAACGGGTTAGGTGGATTATCTTCGGTTTTGGTAGCTTTAACCGAAATCAGAAATTTAAGCGAGGCATATATAGAAATTGCAATATCGGTTATAATAGGTGCAGTTGCGTTTATGGGGTCTATGGTTGCATATTTTAAATTGCAAGGTGTGGCAAAAAAATATTTAAAAAAACTTCCGCTGCATAATGTCCTTAATTTAGTTTCTTTTATAATATTGATATTTGCTTTCGGTAATTTTTTAGTAACTCCGAATATTGAAACTTTGTTCTATTTAATGTGTTTTGCTTTTGTGTGGAGTTTTTTGGTTGTAATGCAAGTAGGCGGTGCCGATATGCCGATTGTTGTTTCAACCTTAAATGCTTGTTCCGGATTTGCCGCAAGTGCAATAGGTTTTTCGGTAAATAATGTTTCACTTATAATTACGGGGGCATTGGTTGGTGCAAGCGGTTGTATATTAACTTTTATTATGACAAAGGCCATAAATCGTTCATTGTTGGATGTTTTATTTTTTAATAAAACGCAAGATGATATCGGAATTGATGTTAAAGATAAAACCGTTCATACGGCAAGTGAAGAAGATGCTGCTTTTATTTTGGAAAACTCGTCAAAGATTATTATTGTTCCGGGGTTCGGTATGGCGGCTGCAGAAGCGCAATTTGCCTTAAAAAATATGGCGCTGATATTAAAAAATAAATATGGTGCCAGTGTTAAATTTGCAATTCATCCGGTTGCCGGCAGAATGCCGGGGCACATGAATGTTTTGTTGGCAGAAGCAGGTATAGATTATGAAGATGTATTTGAAATGGACGACATAAATCCTGAATTTGCAACAGCAGATGCCGTTTATGTAATAGGAGCAAATGATATTACCAATCCGGCAGCAAAAACACTCACAACTTCGCCATTATACGGAATGCCGATTTTAGATGTTTACAAGGCAAAAACAGTGTTTTTTGTAAAAAGAACATTGGGTGCCGGATATTCTAAAACAGATAATCCGTTGTTTTTTGCCGATAATACAATGATGATATTCGGTGATGCTAAAAAGGTAACCGAAAATATTGTTAAGGCATTGGAGCTGGGTTAAAAAAGGGAGGCTTTGCCTCCCTTTTTTACTCACGGTTTTGAAATTTTAAACCTAAAATATGATAGAAGTATAAAGAGTTTGAACTCTTTTCTAAGTAGAGTGTATAAGCATAGGCTATTATGCCGTAAAAACCTACAGATTTAAACTGCAAAATGCTGAAAATTTCAGCAATAAGTCGTTCTGCTTGGGCTTTTTTCCTGCGGGATAAAAAGGCTTTTGCTCTCATTTTATAGAGTTTTTTGAGTCTGTGTTTAAGGTGTATAACACCGGTTAAAATTTTTTCAAACTCAAGCGCAAATTCTTTATCCGGCTTAATTGTCGGCATATAGGCCAAAGCTTGCTTAAAGTTAGTTTTATACCATATTTGGGCTCTATCCGATGATGATGGCGGAGTATAAGTGTGGCTCAAAAAATCCCACGCCGGATACTTCCATATATTAAGCATAAATTTTTGCCCTTCATTTGATGTAGGTTCGATTCTGGTTAGGTAGATGTATGTTGCCATATTCTTGAGAATATTTTCAAGCGAATCGACAAGTTCATCTGCAGAAAGAGAACACAACCGGTATAAATCTTCGGCCGGAAGGTCTAAGAAATTCACAACATCATATTCATTGATAAGACGTTGGCGACCAAGAAGTTGTTTTTTTTCAATTGTATACATAATCCTTAAGGTGTTAGTTAATAATAAAATATTTGTTACCACTATAAACGAATCAGAAAAAAAATCAACTCAAAATTTATAACCGTGAAAATTTGTCAAAAAGTCACTTTTGGGGACATTTTTTGCTTGTAAATAACGGAAATATATGTTAGATTGTATTTGATAGAATAAGGTTTGTGTATGAGATTGTGGGGTATTATTTGAAAGATTTTTTTCATTTAAGTTAGATTATAACCTTATTAAAGTTGAATATTTAAATAAAAATCTATATGGAAAGAACAGTTAAAACTGCCCTTGTCGCAGTATTTTTTGGTGTTATGTTGTGTATGTTTACTTCTTGTGATAAGGATACATTCCTTGGCACGGAAGAGACGTTTAAGGCACGTAAGGAATCTATTACAAGACCATCTACAGATGTTGAGGAACCAAAGGATACAACAGTTGTAACTCCGCCTGCGGATACAACTATTGTAACTCCGGAAGTGCCTCCTACACCGGAAGATACGACGGTTACACCTGAGCCACCATTTACTCCGGACCCATACGTAGAGCCCGAGGATGATGATAGGCTTTTGGGGAGCAAGATTGTAGGCGCTTATATGAGTGCCGTTCCTTCAAGAGATATGAAAGCAGACTACGACAAACGTTGTCTGTTGATTATCACTGAGAAGGGAGCTATTGCAGTTTCATTTGAAAAAGATGAAATTGTTCCTGAAGAGGGCAGAATTCTGGCCGGTTATCTTGTTGAGGGTGACTTCAACGGATATAACAGCGGAATTTACATAAAAGAGCATGACAGGTGGGAACCGGCCATTGCCACAGCCGAAAAAACACAGATAGTTTATAAGGGTGAGTATAAAACAGACCACGTTCTGTATACAACCCTGAAGATGTGGAACGGATGGAAAAATGGTTTAACTTTCGAGGTTGAAGGTTATACCATTGATGTAAATCAAGACGGAGTTCTTCAAATTCTCTTCAACGGTGAGCTGTATATGCAAATCCGTTAATATTTAATGTTTAATAATATAAAAAAACTAAAATAAAATGAAAAAAATAGTAGTTAT
Organism: Alphaproteobacteria bacterium; assembly: GCA_045126755.1. Classification (GTDB taxonomy): domain Bacteria; phylum Pseudomonadota; class Alphaproteobacteria; order RF32; family CAG-239; genus JAFTYO01. The sequence goes on from JBGVOY010000174.1 coordinate 18,605, forward strand.
TGCCATGATGGTTATGGCAGCACTTAGCGCACAGGCACAGAACAGAGTAACATCCGAGAACAACCTACAATCCTATAAGGAGAGCAGGTTGAAGAAAATCCCCACCGTCCAGGCATATCAGGCCACGGATGGTACCATCCTTAAGGGCGCTGACGCCTTTGGATGGGGGATTGAACCTTTCGTTGGCGCAAGCGCCTTCGAGGACGGAAGATATATCACTCCTGAAGCAGGTGTGAACTTCCGCTTCGATCAGAAGCGTTGGAGCGCACGCGTTGGAGCTTCAGCATTATATCGCCAGTATAACGCTGAGGCGATTGATGCAGGACAGGATTACCTCTCTTACTGTGCAGATGCTGCACTTCACGTCAATCTTGTAAGCGGTGGTTATTACCGAAATATCCTCAATGTCTTTGTGACGGGAGGATATATGTTTGGTAAACATAACTACAAGGTTGGCGAGGCCGAAGTTGAAGAGGGAACCATACTTACATCTGTAAGACATAATGGTTCCGGCCTTACTTGGGGCGGAGGACTTGAGTATCGTGCTCAGTTCTTTGCAACAGGAAATGCCTTGACAATAAGGGTAGGCTACAAGAATGTGCCTAACACTTATGTCAACAACACCAAGCACAACGGAATGTTGTATGCGCAGGTGGGCTTCAATATCGGTGTCGCTAGATGCCGAGTAAAAAATGGCAAATAAAAAAAAGCTCAATAGGAACGGGCTATGGTGTTCCTAGTATTATTTTTACAAAACGGTGCCCTCAAAGGCGCCGTTTTTGGTTTAAATAAATAACTTGATATTTTTTTAAAATTAGGTTACAGTCTATTCAGATTGTTATTCTTGTTCCTATAATTTAAATCTATCAGTTATGAAATTTTAGTATTATTTATTGCTGTGCTTTCGATAGTTAGTGTGGCAGTTCAGCTTAATCTGAGATGAGATAATACCATTTATGTATAATGGTATTGTCATTAAACCAAAAAAATAACCTTTAAAATTTGAAATATTATGTATGATTTCGCTTTATTCGGAATGATAATGATTATCATTTTTATAGTTGTTGGTGCCGCTCTTTACTTCATTTTTCAAATGGATTTCTTGATGGAAATGGGTGAAGGAATATCAAGCTTCTGGGGCATGGTTTTGTTCATGATGGGATTTGCTTTTCTGGTTTTGCTTGTTTACTTAATTATCCGGATATGTGAAGGCGTAATTACTTTACCTTGGGTGTTAGGTATATTGGCTGTATTGATTATACCATATTTACTTCTTAAACAGCCTTATTGCAAGTCCGATGGTTCTATTTATGCCAGTCTTGGAAAATTCGGTATTACGATGGTTCTATTGCTTACTATCGGTTGTGCTTATGCTTATGGTATTGCTCGGGAATATCGCATACAATATCGTAAAGATAATGCAGTCAAATGCGTTGTTAGTGATATATCAGGCAAAAAAGGACACATCACTACGTATGACACTGTTGCAGGAACCGGTGGCGATATGCATGTTACGGTAACCGAATGTCGCGATATTATGGAATATACTCTTCACTTAAATAACCGGACATCGGTTGACGGAGGGTATGTTAAAATCAATAGAGGCAGAATTCCGCCTTGTAAGTATAATATCGGTGATACTGTTTATGTATTCCGTCGCAAAATTGTTGAAAAGCCATAACTGTTATTAAACCGCTTCTTCTTATCAGAGGCGGTTTTTTTTAATATTTTTGACAAATTCTTCAAAAAATGCTTGCAAAAAATTTTTTATGTGATACATTTAAAGCATCAAACAAATTAAAAAAAAGTAATTATGGGAAGTATAGCACAAGCGTTAGTCGCCATCAGCATCATTTTAGTTCTTATTTTGATGCTTAGGTTTAGAAGACCGGAAACAGAGGAAACACCGGAGGAAACAAGAAACAATAAGCCAGAGCCTGTTGTTCCTGTTACCGAGGTTAAGCTTCCGAGCGGACAAGTCCTTACCAACGAAGAAGTTCTTAAGTTGACAGTTGAAGAACTCTGTAAGTTCGATACAGATGACTTAAAAAAACTCGTTGACTATGCAGGACATCGTATGTATGACGCAGACAAAGCCGGAGAAAAAGAAATCCACGATAGCTGGGGATGTTTCTTTGAGCTGGCCAGCGGTGCACTTTACGGCTATCTTTAGCCGGTAACACATTAAAACCCTCCTGATGTAAAATATCGGGAGGCTTTTTTTTATTTGCAATAATATTTTTTTGGGTTATAATGTAAAAAAAATAAATAATTATGGAGAAATTTAAAAATTTAGCCAACACGTTTTGGCAGGGAGCTTTAAAAGTTCTGGAGATGATGGGAGTACTTGCCGTACTTCTTATAGCTTTTGTTGTGGTGTTACCGGTTATTTACGGTCTCGGTTTAGGCGGCTCGTTAGTTATCGAAACCTGCGGATTCTTAGGTATAATCTTATATGCCATCGATTTGGTTCTGGTATATTTGTTTATCGAGTTACTGTTTAAGAGCCATAAGTTTAAAGGTAATGCTTTTACACGAATCGCTAAAAGAATAGGTGCTGTTGTTTTATTTATTTTAGCACTTGCTTTCATCAATGTCGTCCTTTGGGCATTCGGACATTGTTTGTTGCTAATATTCGGTGTAAAACTTGCTATTGGTACCACTGCTATTATTGGTCTTATTGCCACCGTGGTCGTTTTCTTGTTATGGCTGCTTGTGGAATACATCAAAACTCAAGGATGGACCAAAACACTGGAGAAAATAGTTTATGGACTGGGAATGGCTCTGGTTCTGGCTATTGTAGGGTTCTGGCTATTGTAGGCTTAGTTATTTGGTTTATCGTAGTCTAGAAGAAAACCTCTCAATTTGAGAGGTTTTCTTTTTGCATAAAAAAACCTCGCTGATAAACGAGGCTTTTAATCTTTTTTTATTTTTTATTATTTTGCAGATTTTTTCTTTGCAATCGACTTTTTAATTTTTTTAGCTTCGTCAGTCAATTTGCTGTTAGATGTAGTTTCAAGATAAGAATCTAAACCGCCATTGTGTTCAATAGAACGTAATGTTTTGGTGCAAACTTTTAATTTGAAAACTTTACCTAAAGTTTCGCTTAACAAAGAAACAACATGCAAATTCGGCAAGAAACGACGACGTGTGTGGTTGTTAGCGTGGCTTACATTGTTACCACTCATAACGCCGGTGCCTGAAATATCACATTTTTTAGCCATTTTAAGTATCCTTTAAACAAATAAACAACAATCTTGTTGCTTGTTAATACATATATTTATTGCATAAGTCAAGTAAAAATATAAAAAATATGAAAAAATACTGGTAAAAAACGAAAAAATGTTGTATCTGTTGTTCAAAATAAGTGTGTATCCGTAGCTCAATCGGATAGAGTGTTGGCTTCCGACGCCAAAGGTTGTGGGTTCAATTCCCGCCGGATACGCCAATTATAAAAAAAATCCGCCATTATCAATGACGGATTTTTAATTTTGAGCAGGAATTGAACCTAAAGGTTCTTTCTTGCTCATAAGCTCATTTTATAAAAAATTATTGAGCAACAGTCGGGGCTTGCATTCTTTGTTGACAGTTACCGCTGTTACAGGTATATGGTTTTTTTACAAAAGTTGTTGTTGTGAAAGTTTTTGGTTCATATACAGTGTTATATGTTGTGTTTTTATAAACAACTTCTACAGGTTCTGACACTGTATAAGATTTTCCTTGGCAACAAGGTTGAGCGTTTTGTTGAACAACAGGTTGAGCTACAGGTTGTGCCATTACAGGTTCAGGTCTTGGAGCCGGTCTTCTGTTGCAAGGTTTTTGATGTGTTGTGCAAGCAGCTAAGCCAACCATTAAGCATAATGCTAAAACTATTTTTTTCATTGTTTTCCTTTCAGATAAAATTTTAAACCAAAACAAAGAATAATTTTATTTACACTATATATTCATGAAAAATTTTTTTTCATCGTAATATTTTGCTAATATAACAGTATTTTTATGTTTAAAGGACATTTATGTCAACTGTTTTTTTAAAAATGTGACAAAAAATTATTTATTGAGTTCATCCGTGTAAATTTTAAGCAGCAAATCTTGTCCGTATTTGTTGGGGTGAACGCCGTCAAAATATAATTCGGTTAAATCTTTTTGATTAAATATTTTAAAAGAATCGATAAATTGCGCATTATATTTACGGGCCAATGGGAGCAACAATTTGTTAAATTCTATGGCGTTAATGTTAAACAGCCACTTTGGTTCATCAAGATATTTTTGATTTGGAAATCTGTCTTCAATTACAGGTAATAAAGATTGAACCACAATTTTGGAACTTATTTTTTTTGCAATTTTTAAAATTTGTTCATATTGTGCAATTTTATCGGTTATTGTTGATGTATCAATGAGGGGCGAATCCTGGAAAAAGTCGTTAATGCCTACGGCAATTATAAGCGTTTGGTATGAATTGGTATGAAATGAGATTTTGTTTAATACATTGCAAATAGTTTCGCCGTTTTGCGAAAGCTTTAGTTTGTTATCAAAACCGGAAAGCCTGTCAAACCAACTTGTATCATTATTACCATAGCCAAAAGAAATGCTGTCACCATATACACCAATAGCGTATTTCATAAATTATCCTCCTTAAAAGCAACTTCTATATGTATAGTAGTTTATCGTGCGTAAAATACAAGTTTTAAATAAGGGTTTTATAAAAAAGGTGTTGCATTTGAGCAATACCTTGCAGAAAATAACATCAGAAAATCCGGACTAAACCGATACGAAGTGATAAATAGTCAAAATAGTGGTTATATATAAAAAACTTGTTTTGTGGCAAAAATCGTGATATAACTTATACTGTGTAATTTGTAGGAGTAAAAAATGGTCGCTGTATATTTAGAATATTTGCCCGAATTTGATGCTTACGGAATAAGCAAAAAAGTTATATCGCAATTAACCAAACAAAAAGAAGTAGCGCAAATTTTTTTATCTCGAGAACTGGATTATATGCCTGATAAATCTGCTCCGACAATTGGTTTTTTGCTTGGACAAGATAAATCGGCAACAGGTGAAGAATATTATTCAATAAGTAAAAGCTATTTGCAAGCCATAATGAATACCGGTGCTAAAATACGATTTTTGGATTATGATAATACATATAAGCAAATGCAATATTGCGATGGCGCAATTTTACCCGGCGGGGTTTTTAATAATCCTGAAGATTTTTATATTGACGGTAAAGTATATGGTGATGAAATAGGAAAACGATATTTTGCTTATCGAACGGTTATTACTCATGCTCACAAAAAAGGTAAGCCGATGTTAGGTATTTGCGCCGGTGCGCAAATGATAGGTTCGTTACTTGGAAATATGAAAATGTATCGCAGTTTGAAAGATGAGGTTGTTCATCCGGCAATACACAAACCTAAAGAAGATACTGATGTTAGAGTTCATCAAATTAAACTGATTAAGGGAACTCCGATTTTTGATATTATGGGTATACCTTCGGAAGAAAACAAAGTTATAATAAATTCAAGACATAATCAGTCAATGGTTCATGGCGTTTTGCAAGATTATGTTACCGGAACATCAAAGGTTAAAATGGATATATACGCTATTTCGGCTTCTGACGGAATACCTGAAATTTGGGGTAATGACGATGCCGGAATTTTGTGTGTTCAAGGACATCCTGAGGATTTGGTAAGTGATAAAAAAATGCAAAGGTTATATGACTATGTTGTAGTCAAAGCAAAAAAATATAAAAACAGAATCAACACAAGAGGTTTTAAAAAAGAGCAAAATATTTGGGGATTATAAAAATAAATAATCTGTTTAACTGATATTTGGGTTGAAACAAACTATTTAAAATACTTTTGGGCAAATTCTCTTGCTTTGGGATCTCCGACATGAAACCATTGCCCTTTATGAATATAGTGGCCTAAGCGATGTTGTTTTTCCAACTTATCAAAAACACGTATCAATGAATAACAGCCCTTTTCTTCATCAAAAAATACTCTCGGATGACATATAATTACTCCTCCATACAGATAAGGAGCTTTGGTATTGGCATCTTTACGGCGTTTGATATATTGATTTTCATCCAAGAAATAATCGCCGTTATTATGGCATCCGAAAGCATTTTTAACAGGTTGCATCATTAACAACATATCGTGTTTTTTTTCATCCCATGTTAAGTTCATTTCTTTTAATAAATGTTCGTTGCTTGTATCTGCCCATAAAGCATCGCTGTTAATTACAAAGAACGGCTCATTTTTCATTAAGGGCAGGGCGTTTTGTATTCCTCCTCCTGTTTCAAGAGCATTTTCTTCGTATGAAAAAATAAAATTCATTTGCGGATATTTTGCTAATAAGTGCTCACGTATCATTTCGCCTTTATAGCACAAATTAACTACACAATCTTTAATATCAGCTCGTATTAAATGTTCTATATTGTAGTCAATCAGGCATTTGTCAGCTATTTGAATGAGAGGTTTGGGTTTATCATCGGTCAGATGTTGCATCCTTTTTCCTCTGCCGGCTGCTAATATAAAACCTTGCCTGATATTTGCCATTTTTTTCTCCGTTTTATGTTATTTTCTTAAATTTTATATTATAAATAATCGTGTTAATGACAGATTTGCTTTGTATTGTCACGGATTAAGGTGTTTTCTTGCGTTTTTTTATAAACTTCAATAATTCCTTTTACTATTTGATATTGAGCATTTGAAACCGCATAATCATATTGATGTTTGTTTATCCAATTAAAGAGAGCCGCTTTTACAGGAGCGCTTTTATCATGAGTAATTTTTTTTATGAGGTCAAATTCTCGGTCGTCTTGTTCATATTCGTCTGCAACAGGGAACAAAAATATCTCTTTTTCTTCCGGTGTTAAAAGGCTATGTTTTAATTGTTGCATTTGCTCTTTTTTGACTTCATCTGCTATATAAATTCCATTACCTAAATTTGTATAACCTATTGTTTCGTATTCATCTTTACGACGGTATGGCTTTATAAGTTTTTCTAAATCTTTAATCATTTGTTGTTGATTGTGCTTTTGTGCATAAATTATAACAGGGTCGGTTCGTTGATTATATATTTGCGGATTGATTACTTTATAGTCAAATGCGTCATATTTAAGGCACAACTCATCAAGTTTTTTGAACAGTCCTATTTTAGGCTTAATATTTAAGGCATAGCGAACCATATCCGATGAGTTAAGATATGCTGTTTCATGGGCAGGGAATCTTTTGTATGTCCATGCGTGTTGCCCTATAACATCAATATTTTTCTTTTGTTTCATATAATTCGTTGTTTATATAGGTCGAGAATTCTGCTCTGTCTTCCATTTGGTGATATCTGGCTCTTTCGGATAGGGGTAAAATAACATTGTTTATGCAGTGATAATTATCTGCTTTTAAGTTTTCCGGAATATTCGGATAAGAAAATTCGGTCATCATTTTTTCTTTGTTGTAAGTATAGGAATTTGATATCAGCGCTAAGTAGTCAAACAGTTTTTCTTCGGCTGTTTTTGAAAGTTCATTTTTTTTAAGATATAGTTCATATTGTGCGCGAACGTTTTTCATTTCCGGCAAATATTTTTCAAAAAAATCATATATTCCCATTGATTTTATCCGTCTTAATATCTTTAATTTTATACGTATATATAACAAAATCGGCAGAGTTTGTAAAGCTAATTTCAAAACGGTTTTATAAAATGGTTTGGAAAAAGGCATAGAAAAAGCCCTTGAAATAAGGGCTTAATAAAAAACCGGTGCCGCTGATAAGAAATCGTTTTTAAAATTGATTATCCTTATGAAAAAATTTGAGTTTTTGATTAAAAATAAGCCTTTAATTTGTCATATTAATAATTTTTATAAGCTACAAATTTATCTTCTTCATAATATATTTGGGTTTGGATATTTCCATTTTTATTGTATCTCGTATTTAATCCGTCCTTCTTTCCATTTTTAAACCTTATCTCTTCTTTTACTACACCATTTTCATAGTAGCTCTTAAATAATCCATCCTTATTTCCATTTTTATACATTTGCTCTTCTTTTACTACACCATGCTCATAATATTCTCTACATATTCCATCCTTTTCTCCATCTTCATAAGAGCATTCAGACGATAACATACCACTACTATAATAACCTTTATGTATTCCAACAGCTTTATCATCTTTGTAATATCTTTCACTACTTAATGAACCATCATATGTAAAATATTTAACTGTTCCATCCATCTTACCGTCTTTATAATTTTTTACAGAATACAATTGACCGTTTTCGTAATATTTAATAACAAAAAGGTTACTAAAGTATCTATAATGGCAAAAAATGGGCAGATGTCTTAAAACTCGGGGAAAAAGCTCAAATACAATCGGGCAAATGTCTTAAATGTCTTGCAAATCCGTTCGGAAAGAATTGTTGGTTTATCCAAATAAATGAGGTGATTTTGACGGGTTTGACGTCTTGAGTGACGTGTAGGTCCGACGTGTAGGTTAAAATGGGCAGAAAATAAGGCATAAAAAAAGCCCTTGAAATAAGGGCTTAATAAAAA
>JBGVOY010000175.1:0-9188 GCA_045126755.1 Alphaproteobacteria bacterium
AGGCGGTATCGGATTATATTTAAATAAAAACTTTGAATTAAGTTCAAATCAGAGTTTAGATTTTAATCTCGGAGCAATGTATTATTACGAACTTAATGATAATGTATTCAAAAATATTGATGCTAAATTAAGCGGTATGGGCTCTGAATATATTATCAAAGGTTATGATAATTCTCGCAGCAGAACACTAATAAACTTTAACGCAGATTATAATGTCAATAAATTCAGCGTATTTGCTAAGTTTTTAATGAATGCAAATGAGAATAATAACCTTATGTTTAACGCAGGTGTTAAATACGGATTTTAAACTAGCGATATAAAAACAATTTGTTGCCGTTTGCTTTGAGCCAGTTTTTTCCTAAAGATGCGCCGGCATATAATTCTTTAACACAGCGCCAAAACGCATAAGAATGGTCTTTGTGCTTTAAGTGTGCGACTTCATGTGCAATTAAGTATTTTATTGTGCATTCGGGCGCTAAGGCAATTCGCCAACTATAATTTATGTTATTTAAACTGGAACAACTTCCCCAACGAGATTTTGTATCTTTTATTTGCACATTTGCCACTTTGCAATTTATGTTTTCGGCAAAAGATTTTGATAGTCTTAAAAATTCTTTTTTAGCTTCTTTTTTGATAAAATCTTTCACTTTTCGGTGCAAAAATACAATATCTCCGCTAACATAAAGAGTGTCGTTTTCAAGATATGTGGCTTTGTGAGAATTTTCAACATATATGATTTTGACCGGTTTTCCAAACAAAGTTATTGTTTCGTCAGCTTCAAAATCTTTGGTTTTAGGAATTTTAGATAAGTGTTCAATTATCCAATCTTGTTTTGATAGAACAAACTCGTAAGCTCTTTTTTTTGAACACAATTTAGGTATGGTTAAAACCGCTTGTGCATTTTTACTGTCTATGCGTATTGTAAGGCGTTTATACTTAAAAGCACTCATCACTTTTAAGTTAAAATCAAAAGCTTTTTCTAAATCAAAGGTCTTGCCAGTCAACAATGTAATTTTCATAGTCATCTACCTCAGCTTCATTTACAACTTCTCGGTTTACAAGCGAAAAGCCTTGTTCGTGAACACTCGAAGCTTTACCTGTTATTAACGGATGCCAGTTCGGTAGCTCGTATCCGTTATCAAGTAACCAATATGCGCAAGTCTTGGGCAACCAACGAGGTTTTTCTCTGACAGCTTTTAGGTCTATATCACGACAATCGGGAACTACCTCAAACCTATGGTAATATATTTTACATAAGCAGTTTTTACAATTTAAAAAGCGACAATGTGTGTTAGTAAATTTAACTTTACCTTTAATTTCAAGTTTGTTTAAACAACATTTACCGCAGCCGTCACATAAAAGTTCCCATTCTGTTTGGTTCATTTCTTCAAGCTTTTTTGTTTTCCAAAACTCAGGTTCGACACCGCTTAAGTCGTTGTATCGGTCTTGCGGAGAATATTCGGTTTCTATTATAAAATCATCTTCACTCATAAATCATCCCAATCTACAATGTAATCTTCTATGTTGTCCGGATTTATCAATGTTTCTGAAACACATCTGCCTTTAATCGATTTTGTTTTTATATCAGGTGTATTTTCAAATAATTTACGATATGCGCAGGTTTTTGGCATCCATTTTATCTTATCTACATTGTCTTTGGTTAGTTTTAAGCATTCAGGAACCAATTCACATCTGTTTTGATAAACACCGCATTTGCAGGTTTCTTGGTTAAAATATTTACAAACAACATTAGTATAATATATTTGTTCGGTTTCTTCGTCTTGAAGTTTTATCAAACAACACTTACCGCAATTTGTGCAAATGTTTTCCCATTCTTCTTCGGTATAATCTTGTATTTTCTTCATTTTTATCCTATTTGCTCAGGTAATTGATCTTCATTTGCGAGGTTGCCGAATTGTGCATAATCGCCATTCCAGAAAAGTCTGACGGTTCCGGTCGGACCATGACGTTGCTTACCGATAATAACTTCTGCCAAGTTAGTCGTTTCTCGATCACGCTTTTTCCATGCTTCAATGCGCTGTTGAAACTTATCGTCCGGCTCATTGTTTTTTTGTTTCGGTTCTTCATTTTTAAGATAATAGTTTTCACGATAAACAAACATTACAATATCGGCATCTTGCTCAATAGAACCTGATTCTCTTAAGTCAGACATTAACGGCCTTTTATCATCACGTTGTTCAACACCACGATTAAGCTGTGATAAGGCAATTACCGGAACTTTTAATTCTTTGGCCATAATTTTTAAGCCTCGTGAAATTTCGGACAGTTCTTGCACACGGTTTCCTTCGCCTTTTTTACTGGCGCTTCCGGTAATAAGTTGAATATAGTCGATAACAATTAAACCTAACCCTTTTGTGCGTTTTAACCGTCTGGCACGTGTTCTGATGGTGTTTATGGTAACTCCCGGTGTGTCATCAATGTATAACGGGATGCTTTCTAATTCGCGAACAGCTGCTGCTATACGTGTAAACTGCGCATTATCAAGCTCACCTGTGCGCATTTTGTTTCCGGGGGTTTGCGTAACAGTCGATAAAATACGTGAGGCAAGTTGGTCCGCAGACATTTCAAGTGAGAAAAATGCTACACCTTTATCGTGCGAATCCATATCTTTGGCTCGGCTCATATATTCGGCCACATTGTAAGCCATATTGGTCGCAAGAGCCGTTTTTCCCATAGCCGGACGACCGGCAATAATAATTAGGTCAGAGTTGTTAAGCCCGCCGGTTTTATAGTCTAACTTATCAAGCCCTGTCGGTAAACCCGATATTTTTCCTTCTTTTTGGTAGGCATGCTCAATATAGCCCAAAGAAGACGTTAACGCTGTTGAAAAATCTATAAAACCGCCTTGTGTTTCTCCCTGATCGGATAAGTTAAACAGTTGCTGCTCGGCAGATTCAATTTGCTCGGTTGCCGAAAGTTCGGCACTTTCTTTAAATGCGTTGTTTATTATGTCTGAGCCTGTGTTTATGAGTTCTCGGCGCAGATATTTATCATAAATAAATTGACCGTAATATTCGACATTAGTCATAACAGATGCACTGTCGGCTAATTTTATAAGGTAATTGGCACCGCCTACGTCGTTTAATATTCCGGTTTGCTCCAAGTAGTTTTTTAAGGTAATTACATCAGCGGTGTGTCCTCTGGTAATAAGCTTAGACATTTCATCAAAAATTTTTGCATGAGTAGAATCGGCAAAATGTTTTGCTTTCAGAAAATCAGAAACTTTTTCATAAGCTTTGTTATTTGCTAAAATAGCACCGATGAGAGCTTGCTCGGCTTCTATGTTTTTAGGTAATTTTGATGTGTCTATTTTTTCCATTTTAAGTCCGTTTGTAGTGATTATGTATTGTTTTCTTTTTGATACATTTTTAATTTAAAATCAGCTTTAAAAAAAATATCCCTGTGGATAACGGGGATAACAAATTTTACATCTTATGATATAATTATGCCGTTAACAGCATCTCTTTAAAAGTTTCTTTAATTTGAAACACTTCAGGAGCGCTTAATGCTCTGTCTGTCGGTATTTCCGGCTCAAGAACCAAGTTTACCATATTTATCATAAGTTTCTCTTTTAATGTATCAATGTATAAATCTTCTTCAGGAAGTGCAACATTGTATAAAAGCTCTAAAAAAGTCTCTTGTTTTGATGTTTTAATCAAGTCATATTGTAAATCTTGCGTTTGACGTGGTAAGTAGCGTCCGTTGTCGTCCATTACTCTTAACGATAACATAACCTTGTAAAAATCTTCAAAATCAGGGTTTGCAAGAACTTTAAGACCATCTAAGTCAGTCATGGCAAAAGGATCAAAAGCGCTTAATTGATCTAAACGCAATTTGTTTCTGTATACTTCCGGTGCCGTAGAAGGCAATTTATCAAGGGGTTTTGGCCCGAACATCAGAATTTCTCCTTTTCTTTAATACATAACTTAACAGACTTTAAGTCCGTTGTAAACACTTAAAATTAAGATTTTTTAAGCTTACAACACTTTTTTATTTACTATTTGTTGATTAAATGTAATTTATAATCATTAAAATTTTGTAATTTTTTATGAGGAAATGTTATGGATAAGAATATTGTTGATGTGTTTCATTCCAGCTTGGTGCCGATGGTAATTGAACAAACTTCAAGAGGTGAGCGATCTTTCGATATATTTTCACGTCTTTTAAAAGAACGTATTATTTTCTTGACCGGCGAGGTTAATGACGAGGTTTCTGCTCTTGTTTGCGCTCAGCTATTGTTTTTGGAATCGGAAGATCCGAAAAAAGATATTTATTTATATATCAATTCTCCGGGTGGTGTGGTAACCTCCGGATTTGCCATGTATGACACTATGCAATATATTTCTTGTGATGTTTCTACATTATGTATCGGTCAGGCTTGTTCGATGGGTTCGTTTTTATTGGCCGGCGGTGCTAAAGGTAAGAGATTTTCTTTACCTAACTCGCAAATTATGATTCATCAACCTTCCGGCGGTGCTAAGGGGCAGGCCGCAGATATTGAAATTCAGGCAAAACTTATTTTAGATTTAAGAAAACGTTTAAATGCCATTTATGCGCAAAATACGGGGCAAAAGCTTTCAGTAATTGAAAAAGCTATGGATAGAGATAATTTTATGACCCCTGTTGAAGCTAAAAAGTTTGGTTTGATTGATGAGATTGTAACTAATCGTCTTGAAATTGTGAAATAGGAGTGTTTTATATGAGCAATACTGATGATAAAGTTTTGCATTGTTCTTTTTGCGGAAAAAGTCAAAATGAAGTAAAAAAACTGGTAGCAGGAAGAGGTGTTTATATTTGTGACGAATGTATTGATGTTTGTATCAATATCGTGTCTGAAGAATTACATAATGAAAAGCAATCAGAAACCGGAAGTTTTTCCGAAAATTTACCGACGCCGTCTAAAATAAAAGAATTTCTTGACCAATATGTTATCGGACAAGATTATGCAAAAAAAGTTTTATCTGTTTCGGTTTATAACCACTATAAGCGTCTAAATTGTAAAAAAGACAATAAAGATGTTGATATTTCAAAGTCTAATGTCATTTTAATCGGTTCTACCGGTTCGGGTAAAACATTACTAGCACAAACATTAGCTAAAGTGCTTGATGTTCCGTTCGCAATCGCCGATGCCACAACTTTAACCGAAGCCGGTTATGTAGGTGAAGACGTTGAAAATATTATCTTAAAGCTTGTTCAAGCTGCAAATTATGATATCGAAAAAGCTGAACGTGGTATTGTTTATATCGATGAAATTGATAAAATTACACGCAAAACAGATGGCCCTTCTATTACCAGAGATGTGTCAGGTGAGGGGGTGCAACAAGCTTTATTGAAAATTATTGAAGGAACTGTTGCAAATGTTCCGCCTCAAGGCGGACGTAAGCATCCTCAGCAAGAATTTTTGCATGTCGATACATCAAATATTTTGTTTATCTGCGGTGGTGCTTTTGCCGGACTTGAAAAAATCGTAAGTTCAAGGGGAAAAGATACATCCATAGGCTTTGGTGCCAAAGTGGCTTCAAAAGAAGATAAAGGAATTGGCGAAATATTAAAAGATGTGCAACCTGAAGATTTACTTAAATTTGGTCTTATTCCTGAGTTTATTGGCAGACTTCCGATAATTGCAACATTAAATGACCTAAATGAAGGCGCTCTTATTAAGGTTTTAACAGAGCCTAAAAACGCATTGTTAAAGCAATATACAACGTTGTTTGATATGGAAGATGTTAAACTTACCGTAAATGATGATGCACTTAAGGCTATAGCTAAAAAAGCTATAGAGCGTAAAACCGGTGCCAGAGGTTTAAGAGCTATTATGGAAGGAATATTACTCGAGTTAATGTATGAAATTCCGGATTCAAAAGATGTTACCGAAGTAATTATAACGGATAAAGTTGTTAACGGAACAGGAAAGGCAATTTTAGTCAGAAGTTCGGAAAGTAAAACTGCTTAAATATGTTGTAAAAAATATCCCCGCTGGACAGCGGGGATATTTTTATATGATATATTATGAATTTAAGATAGCATATATTTCTTCTCGTGATTTTGCTTTGCGCAATTTTTCACAAGTGCTGTCATTTTTTAAGACACGGGATAAGGTTGCCAAAGCTGTTAAATGATCAGCTCCGTTACTTTCCGGAGAAATAAGCATAAAAACTAAATCAACAGGTTTAGAATCTATAGCATTAAAATCTATCGGATTTGAGAGTCTGGCAAATATAGCTTTAACGGACTTTGCTGCTTCAACTCTTGCATGAGGAAACGCAGTTCCTTTTCCGTAACCGGTAGAGCCCAGATTTTCACGTTCTAAGATGTTTTCCGAAATTGTTCTTTCATCCAGATTGGTGATTTTTGCGGCTTTTGAAGAAAGATTGCTCAAAAACTGACGTTTATTGTTTGCCTTTTCTTCAGTAAAAATACTATCTACCGATAAAATGTCTGAAATTTTCATATACTTAATCCTATTTTAGTTGTCGGATTTAGGTTCTACCCAACCAATATTACCGTCTTTACGGCGATATACCATACTGATGTGACCATTTGCACTGTTACGGAACATTATAGCACATTCGTTTACTAAGTCCATGTGCATAACTGCTTCACTTACCGTGCAGACAGGAATATTTGCATCTGTTTCAGCAATGGTAATAGGAGCATCTACATCAACATCAAGCTCTTCTTCTGTTTCGTGCAACGGTAATACTGCTTGATAAGCAAGTTCAGCTAAGCCGAGTTTTCCTTTGTGATCGTTTAATTTATTTTTATTACGGCGTAAACGTGTTGCAATGTGTTCATTTGCATTGTCAAAAGCTGAATATGGATCGCCGGCAATTCCAGAACCTTTTAATACCATATTTTTAGCAGGATGAACTGTAACTTCAACGCTAAAATCTTCACCTTCTTTTGAAAAAGCAACAGCACAGCTTATGGGTGCGTTAAAATATTTTGTAACTGAATTTTCAATAGCTTCTTCAACGTGTTTGCGTAATCTGTCACCAATATCTACCTGTTTACCTGTCAATGTAATTTTCATAATATTTCCTCATCTATATAATTGATACCTTAAATAGAACTATATTCTATTCTACATTGCAGATTTTATCAACCATATTTTACATAATGGTTAACAAAATTTGAATTTTAAATAAAAAAACACCCCTTAAATGTTCTTTAAGAGGTGTTTTTTTATTAGTGTAAAGGAGCTCTTTCAACTTCTCGACCTATTTCGGATTGGTCGATATATGTATCTTGGCAGTTTTTGCCGACGCATTTTTTTAATACCATTGCTCCTCTTCCGTCGGTCAATCCTTTGACTTTAACAGACGGAACATATACTTCTTTAACGGTTAAATTAAATGTTGCGTAAGCAATATTGCCGTTTTCTGCAATAGCATATAGCTTGATTCGGTATAAACCGCCGTTTCCGGGCATTGCCATACCGGTAAATAAGCGCTTTTTAGGGTTGTATTTTAACCACTTAGGTAATGCACTGTCATCGATTAAGCCTGCTCTCGTTTTGATTTTTCCGCTCCAGCCTAAAGGTTTGAACACGTTTTCTTCAATTTTTATGTTGATGGGTTCACCTGTTTCGACCATCACATCATTTAAATTTATTTTAGACGTTACATTTAAAGGAGGTCTTTTAGCCGGTATATCCAACAAATAAGGACGATTATCGGGAACTAATTCACCATCTCCCCATTTGTTCATATTATTATTCAAATAAAGGGCAATATTAGATGGTTTTTCTCCGAGCATATAATACGGTAAAGAATCTAATCCGATAGTAGCATAAAGGTTTCCAAGAGCTTCTTGAACATCTACATAAGATAAAAATGCTTTAACTTCATCTTCAATAGCACGTGCAGCTTCTAACTGACTTTTTTCATTTTTTTCACCTTCGGTAAAAGTGAAATCTTCGGCAATGTTTTCAGAAGTGTTGGCTATTTCCATGTTTATTTGATAGTCTTCAACAGATGCCATATATTGTGCCCAAGAAACGTAAACCTGATTTAAAATCAACGATGTCATACGTTGACGACGTAAAGTTTCCAGTGCAGTTGCATCGGCATTTTTGACTTCTTGTATAGCATTCATACCAACTTCACAAGCTTGCTTTGACCATTGTTTGTAATATTGCGAATCGTTGATATATTTGTTTTGGTTTTCATCTCTGAATTTTTGGATAACCAATTCTTTATCGGCTGCGGTTGAAATTATGTCATGAACACGCAGTTCCGGACGATTTGAAAGAGCAAGCCATTCTAATTGGCTTAAGTTTGCTCTTATTTCCGGTAATTCAAAGTTTCCGTATTGTGCGCCTACTAATTTAAATTCGGTTGACGGATGAAAACCCATAAGGCTGGCTAAACGGCTTTGTGCAGTTTCTAAATCACGTTTTAAGGTAGCTAAGTTTTTAATTGATTCCATATATTTTCTTTTTTTGATTAAGTCTTCACGTGAAGTGGCTTCGCCTTTTTGTGCCAAATCTTTGGTTTGAGCATTCATTTCATCGACTTCTAAAGTCAGGTATTCGCTCATTTGATCAATAACCGGTAAAAGTCTTTGAGCCGTTAATGCTTTCCAGTATAACAAACGTGCTTCTTGCAAAATATTGTGCGTAACTTTTCGGCTTTGTTCAATCGCTACATTTGCCTTAAAGGACGGGTCGCTGGTTTGAAAATAAACGGTTGACATATCTAAAATGTTCCAAGCAACTTTCAAATCAGGACTTAATTGAGAAGAATTGTTTGTATTTACGTATCCGGCATTATTTAAAATTTCTTGTAATTGAGGATATGACGAATTTCCTGCTTTAATTAAGCTTTCTTCATAGGCTACCATTTTACCGGTGTAGTTGTATTTTAAGGCTAAAGCCATAGCCATATACATATCAATCGGACGTTCTATTTTCCTTGGTGTATTGGCATACATATTTTGCATATCTGTATCAATGCGGATAGCTCTATCCCAATCGGTATAATAAGCTTGAGACGGTTGTTTGCTATAAGATGCTTCATTGTCATATTTTTGACAAGATGCTAATGCCAGCAAACTGACCGCAAAACAAAAAATTTTTTTCATTTTTATATCCTTAACACGTGTTTATAAGTTAATTGTTATACTATTTTTTAAAAAATAACAGTATTTAATTGCTTTTATACAAC
>JBGVOY010000176.1:0-4666 GCA_045126755.1 Alphaproteobacteria bacterium
CGTTGTGATTAGGCACAACAACAACCTGTAAACCGTTATCTAAATAAAACTCCTGAGCACCAAAAAGTTTTGCCTGCACACCGGAGGCAAAAAAACACAAAAGAAAAAATAAAATTCTTATCATAAAACTAAAAAACCTAGTCTGGAAGAACATCAAAATCCGGTGGCAAAGCAAGAGTTTTTCTTGTTTCTACTTTTGTTTCGTCCGGAGTATCTTTAGCCAAGCCCAAATCCTGTTTAGTAAGTCCGCAAGCACTTAAAGCCACACTGCAAACAACCATTAAAAATAAAATTTTCTTCATTACTTTCCTTCCTTTTTTACATTACAATCAGATTTAATCATACCTTGCAAAATTATCACAAAAGCACCTACGCAAATAAACGCATCAGCCATATTAAATGCCGGCCAGTGCCAATCTTTATAATAAAAATCCAAAAAGTCATAAACAGCTCCAAAGCGTATTCTGTCAACAACATTTCCTATGGCTCCGCCTATGATAAGTCCTAAAGAAATTTGTGTAATCAGATTAGTTTCTTTTCTAAGCCAAAAAATTAAAAAGACAACAACTCCCAATGCAAACAAGCTTAGTAAAACAACGCCTAGCACTCCTTTGTCATTAAACATCGAAAAACTCACACCGGTATTCCAAGCCTCAACCAAATTAAAAAATCCGCCGAACGAAAACGGTTCTCCCACACTGTCAAAATATCCTTGAACAGCTAATTTAGTCAGTTGGTCTACAATAACCGCAATCAGTGCCACACATAAACCTAAAAACACTTTTTTAAACTCCTAATTTTAAATATCGCCTGTTATTATATGTGTTTTCTTTTCGATTAAAAGAATCTTTTAAAAAATATACCAAAAAAAATTCCTCACACAACTGTATAAATCGCCCGATTACTTCTTGACAGGCATATAATTATATTCCATTATCTATTCAACTATTCACTACAGGAAAGATAAAACAAATGGAACTTACACTATCTATGTTTTTAATTGTTTGTCCTCTGGCTTTTTTAGCCGGTGTTGTTGATGCAATCGGCGGAGGCGGAGGACTTATTTCAATTCCGGCATATATGCTGGCCGGTCTGCCTGCCAATGTTGCGGTTTATACCAATAAACTTTCGGCATCTTTCGGGCTTGTAACCTCTACAATCAGATATTGCAAAAACAAGTTTATTGATTATCAATTAGCTGTTATAGGTATAATTACTGCTGCTATAGGAGCTTTTATCGGAGCTAAATTTGCACTAATCGTTGATGAAACAATCTTTAAGATTTTATTGCTTATTTTATTACCGTTAACCGCCATATACGTATTGTTAAAAAAAGATTTAGAACCTAAAACCGTTCCGGCGATTTCCAGAAAAAAACAATATGCCATAGTTTCGATTGTAACAATGTTGGTAGGTATTTACGGTGGTTTCTACGGTCCTGGTTCCGGAACATTTTTAATTTTGGCATATTCGGGATTTGCAAAAATGAAATTATTGCAATCTGAAGGAAACGCCAAAATTATTGACGCCACAATCGGTTTATGTTCTTTAGCCGTTTTCTTATACAACGATGCCGTTATCATTCCGTTGGGCTTAACTGCAGCCCTGTTTAGCACTATCGGAAGTTACATCGGCACAGGGCTTGCAATTAAGAACGGTAATAAAATTATCCGCATTGTAATTTTATCCGTAATTGCATTACTGTTTATTAAAATTATAATTGATGCCGGATTTAAATTTTTAGATATGTTATAACGGATAAATCACAAAAAGAGCCTTAAATTAAGGCTCTTTTTTGTTAAAACATTCCTTTTTTTCTGAAAAATATAATTACAAATATCGTCGCCAATATTGAAAGTGCAACCACTATTAAAAAGCCATGTTCATTAGCTGCAGCCGGAACAGGAACATTCATTCCCCAAAAACTTGCAAACATTGTCGGAATTGAAAGTATAATGGTAATGGCAGCTAAAAACTTCATAACCAAGTTTAAGTTATTATTGATAATTGAGGCAAATCCATCCATCATTCCTTCTAAAATTGAACGATGCATATCAACCATTTCTATTGCCTGTTTATTTTCGACTATAACATCTTCCAACAAATCAATGTCATCTTCGGTAAATTTAATTACCTTAGCAAGCGCAGGAGAATTTATCATACGTAAAATTTTTAATAACACCAAATGGTTATCCTTTAAGGCTGTGGTAAAATATACCAAAGATTTTTGAATTTCTATCAACTTAAACAACGCCTTATTTTTGGTTGTCTTACGCAAAGAATATTCTATTTCTTCCGTTTTCTGATTTATAATCGCTAAATATTTCAAGTAATATTGTGTGCATTTAGATAAAATACTCAACAAAAAGCGTCCTCTTTCTCTTGTATCAAATGTTTTGGCGGTGTTTTTATTAAATGAACTTAAAATTCTGTTATCTCGCAAACAAATAGTCATAAAATTACGAGAAGTGAAAAACATACCGCAAGGCAACGTATCAAATTTACCGTCATCATCTAAAAGAGGCAAATTTACGATAAGCGATAAAACATTATCTTCAAACTCAACTCTCGAACGCTCATCTAAGTCAAGTGCATTTTTAACCATATCAAAATCAAGTTTAAGCTGTGCCGAAACTTTTTCCATTTCCTCAGTGCTTGGACTAATCATATTATACCAAGACAACGGGGTTACCTTATTTTTTTTAAGCTTAACTAACTTGCCGCCATCTTCTGATTTATAAATTCGTAACATAGCGGCCTCCTTTTACAAAAAATTTTGATGATTAAAAAAGAGTTTTTTTATGGTGCGGTCGAAAGGACTTGAACCTTCACGAACTTAGTTCATAACGACCTCAACGTTACGCGTCTACCAATTCCGCCACGACCGCACAACAAATAAGACAAACTACACATAGTCCATAAATAAAAAATAATCAAGAACTTTTTTTACATATTTGTAATTTTTTTAAATAAAATCTATTTTTATGCTTCCGTCATCAAAAAACAAATGCAAAATTGCACCGTTTTTAATTTCATCGACCTTATATCCGAGTTCATTACATATCTGCGCCAACAAAATTCCGTGTGTCGAAACTGCAATATAGTTATAATCGGTTTTGTGTAAATAGCGGTCAATGGTATCTTTTGCCCTTTTTCTGACCTGAGCTTTCGTTTCCCCGCCTTTAAAACAAAAATCCAAATCGGTATCATTTATATCGCGCCATTTTTGATACTTGCTTCCGTATTTATCCAAAACTTCTTTATAGTGCAAACCTTCAATTTCGCCTACATTCACTTCAATAAAACCATTTTCCTTAATAATCGGGATATTAGTTAAATTTTTCAAAACTTCATTAGCCGTTTGTATAGTTCTTGCAAGCGGTGAACATAACATAACTTCAATCGGATATTTTTTTAATTTAAGGCCTATTTCATAAGCTTGAGAAATTCCGATTTCAGTCAAAACGGAATTATTGGTTTGTCCTTGAATAAATCCGTTAGAATTATAAGTCGTTTGACCGTGCCTAAATATAAAAAAGTGCTTTTTCATATAATTACCTATTTTACAGTCACTTCAAAACCATTGTTTGCATTAGAAAAATTAACCTCCAAACCATAATGGTCAGCTATCAGTTTGACAATGGAAAGCCCCAGCCCGCTTCCCTTTTCGTTTTGACCGCTCGGACGATAAAAACGCTGTGCCAAATACGGCAAATGTTCATCTTTTACATAAACCCCCGAATTATGAATACTGAAAAATCCTTCAGAAGTTTTTATTTTAATCTTTGCACCGACATCACTGTATTTTATTGCATTTTCAACCAAATTTTTAATTATCATCATAATCAATGTCTGATTTGCATATTTTATCGGACCGTATTTTGTTACTTTTTCTAAATCCATTGATATATTTTTTTGTTCATAATCATTTTTATAATCTGCCGATACGGACTGTATAATTTTTTTCCAATCGACTTCCTCTTTATCTTGCTGTCCCGAAGCTAGCGAATTTTCTAATTTAGACATAGCTAAAAGTTGCTCTACCAAATGCGAAGCTCTTAACAATCCCTGTCCTAAATTTTCAATAGCTTTGTCTCTTGATTGTTTATCATCTGTGCAAAGTTCCAAAACTTCAAGTTGCACTTTCAAAGCCGTAAGAGGAGTTCTTAATTCGTGCGCGGCATCTGCCACAAATCTTCGTTCTTGCTGTAATAAAATCTCAAGTTTTTTCAGTAATTCATTTATAGCATCAACAAGAGGAATAACTTCTTTCGGAAAACCTGATGTATCAACTGCGAATAAATCTTGAGGATTTCTGTTTTTTATCTGCAAAGCAGCTTTTTTTAACGGATTAAACTCTCTTTCGATAACGAGCAACATAAATAAAAGCAAACAGAACAATCCGACTACCCACGGAAGCATAAACTCTTCAATCAAATCCCAAGCAACATCGCTTCTGTAATCAAGCTCTTGACCAACCGCAATAATAAAATTTTTATCAGCAGATTTAACTCTGATAATTCGCCACGGGTCATCATCGACATTCTCATTAAAAAAAGCTCCGGTCTGATTATTAAAAGCAAAATATTTTCCGTTTTCATTATCGTGAAAAACCATTTTACCCCGCAAATTAAACACTGCAAAACCTATTGCTTCATCATCTTCA
>JBGVOY010000177.1:0-22469 GCA_045126755.1 Alphaproteobacteria bacterium
ATACATACTGCCTGTATATCCTCTTCTTATTCACTTTTTTCTTATAACTCCGACCGCACTAAATTGTACCTCACTGCGTCGGTGAAACTGCTTATAAACAATTCATATCCCATTGTCAACACCTTTTTTTAAAAAAAATCAAAAAAAATTGTTTTTTTGTTGGCAACTTTGTCAGTTTAACCGTTTTTGATTTATTATCAAGATAGCAAATATCACTAAATCAATATGTTATATATTTTTGTAAATTACACACATATCTGTGGATTTTTTGATTTTTTTTAAAAAAATTCTATTTCTTGCTCGTTTTATACCTTGTGCATATATATATTTTAAAAGTGTATATAATTTGAAAATGCGATTCGTGTTTATTGTGTAGATGGTAACCGGACGAATCTCCTGAACACAAAAACATTTTAGAAAAAAATTAAATTTGATAAATTTTTAGCATTATCAAAATAAGCTAAACATTTAAAAAGCCCCGAGTTAATCGAGGCTTTTACTTTTATCTTTTACCTTTTGGTTTTCCCGCAGGTTTTTTGTGATTGTTGCTATGCTTGGGAGGAGCCTTGTGTCCGCCGTTATGATGCTTTATGTTAGCTGAACGAATCGGAGCGGGTTTATAATGATGGTGTCTATCGTCTTTGAATTCATCATAAAGCAACGAACCGACTACCGCCGTTGTTAAACCTGCCAATATTGCGCTGCCGGTTGATGACGAATCGTAATAATAAGAATTGTTAACTACCGGATTTTCTCTTACAACCGTTACTTGCGGTGAGGATGTCGTAACATATCCGGACGGATTAGATGTTACAATTTGCTGTTTCACAATTCCGTTGCCGTCAATAACAATTATGGTCTCTGCCATAGCTTGCGTTGTTAATGTCAACAGCACTGCAACACCAAATATTATTTTTTTCATATTTTTTCTCCTTTTTTTATCACACAATATATTAAACGAAAAAGCAAATATAAAAGTTCATTTTATTTTTTTTGCATATACATACTGTTTTTACTTGATAATCTGTAATTGTTGAGTATTATGATTATGTTTTAACATTTTATGGAGGTTACTATAGCTATTGAAAATAACAATGCGCCAGTACGCACTGATGACGGACCACGCATTAACAACGACATTAAAGTAAAAGAAGTTCGTTTAATTGATGAGAATGGTGAAAACAGAGGAATTGTTTCTATATCGGAAGCTTTGAGAATCGCTGATGATGCCGGTCTTGACCTGATTGAAATATCGCCTCAAGCTGTTCCGCCTGTTTGTAAAGTTTTGGATTACGGAAAATATAAATACGAAGTTCAAAAACGTAAAAATGAAGCTAAAAAGAACCAGAAAGTAGTTAATATTAAAGAATTAAAATTACGTCCGGTTATTGATACGCATGATTATGAAGTGAAAGTAAAACAAGCTAAAAAATTTCTTTCACAAGGCGATAAAGTTAAGTTTACCATGCGTTTTAAAGGACGAGAAATGAGTGCAAACGACATGGGTATAGAAATTTTAAATAAAATTATTGAAGATTTGGATACCGTCGCTAAAGTTGATTCGGCGCCAAAACTTGAAGGGCGTCAAATGATGATGTTAATGTCACCATTATAATCTGTCAGATTCACAAAAAGCTCTCTTGTTTAAGAGAGCTTTTTTAGTAAAGCAAAATATTATTACAATTTCCTCTTACATTAACCGCAAGGAGGTCTCATGTGATCGTTATCTTTAAGAAATAATCGCCAAGACGTAAGAAGAAATATAAGAAGGATAATTGCAAACAGAGCGCAAAATATCCCCAAAAAAAGAGCCATAATTTTCATAAGCAGAAAAATTTAGATAACACAATTACTGAAGTATTGCATTATTTGTATCACGGTTAACTCCGAAAAGCAATATTTTTTACATATAATTATTTTATGCTGGCATCCATAGGATTGAATCGAAGTGTAATTGAACTCCATTCCTCATATTTATCAGCATATTTTTCTGCAAACACTTTATAAATGTTTACACCATTTTTATTTTGACACAGATAAATAGCTCGTTTGGCACTCTCTGCGGCAGAGCGAAAATGACTATCAGAATTATAGCGTGATTTATCCACTATTTCTACATGACGAATCGTTCCGTTTTGATTTAAGACTGCATTTAATTCAATTATCATATCTTCAACACCACGTCCGCCGGGGTCAAAATTCCAGCATTCACGTAAATGACCGGCAATAGCATCTGTTTCCGTTATCGTCAACTCGCTAAAATATGAGCCTGATGTTCCTCCCTCAATACCCATATTTACAACTTCTGTTCCTGTTTTAATAACAGCGGGACTGGTTTCTTGCCCGATTTGCTGTTCTAAAGAGCTTACAGAATCCATAAGGCTTTTTAAAGGATTAGCCACAGTTTTTTGCACCTCTTGTTTTTTGGGTGCGGGCTTCTTAACTTCAGGCTTATTTACCTGCGGTGTTGGTTGTGGTTTTGGCTGCGGTTTGGGTTTTGGCTTAGGCTGTGGTTTCGGCGCAGGCTTTTTGGCCGGTTTGGGAACAGGCTTTGGCTTCGGTTTTGGTTTTTCTACCGGTTTAGTATCCGGCTTTTCTTCCGGTTCAGGTGTAGTATCTACAAAATCTTTCTTAGGTTCTTGCTCCTTTATCTTTTCCGGCTCAGGTTCAGGCTCCGGTTTTGGTTTTTCTTCTCTGGTCCAATTAGGCTGAGATTTTGTTTTTTCTTTCTTTGGAGCTGTTGCTGGTTTATCTTCTTCACCGAACACTGCTTTAGGAGGTAAATTTGTTATTTCTGCCAATTTCACATCTTTTAAATCAACAATAATCGGCGCTTGCCCCATTGTAATTTCAGGCTTGAAAAACAATGGCATATCAAGCACTAAAATTAAAAATGCCGCAGCGTGCAATACGATTGACCTGTAAAGATAGCGATTCATAATCTTTTTTTATTCCTTTATAAGCGGTCGAGCTTCGGTTTTAAGCCCTACTTTTTCAAATCCGGCTTCTTTGAGCATAGCCATTAAATTGATAACTCTTCCGTATTCAGAAGAAGTATCTCCCGATATTGTAACTGATGCTTGATTATTTTCTCCTCTGATAGCCTTAACCTTAGCAACAATTTTATCAGCAGGAACTTCTGTTTTACCTATATAGTAGTAACCATCTTTATCGACACTTATGTTTATCGAAGTTTCTTTTCCCTCTAAAGCTTTACCGCCTACTTTGGGCAAATCAAGTGCAATTCCTGATGTCATCAACGGAGCTGCTACCATAAAGACCACAAGCAGCACCATCATAACATCCATCAGATTTGTAATATTAACATCTGAATTGCGACGACTTGTTCTTCTTGTGGAAAGTCTTCTGTTTGAAGTGTTAAACATTTTATTCTCCGGCTATTTCAGCTTTAATTGTACTGTCATCAATTTCACGAGAAAGAATCGTTGAAAATTCTGCTATAAAGTTTTCAAGTCTTTTTGCATAGCGATCGATATCCGTAGTTATCATATTATAAGCCACAACCGCAGGAATTGCTGCGATTAAACCGAATGCCGTTGTAAACAACGCTTCGGCAATACCGGGCGCCATCGCCGATAATGAGTTGCTTTGCGTAACCGCAATAGCATTAAAGCTGTTAATAATTCCCCATACCGTTCCAAACAAACCTATCAACGGCGCAACAGACCCTGTCGATGCCAAAAAACCTAAACGATTATCTAAATCATCAAGTTCTTTATCCATTGAAACCATCATAGCTTTTTCAATACGTTGTTGCAAAGTTACGCCACGTAAACTTCTGTCTGTTTTAGATTTTAATAAATTTGAACGGCGCCATTCTTTCATCGCTGCCATAAACATTGATGACATAGGATCACGAGGTTGATTGCCTATTGCATCATAAAGCCTATCCAAAGAACCGCCGGACCAAAAAGCTTCTTCAAATTTTTTAGATGTTTTTTTCACATTTCTTAATGTTGAAATTTTTTCAAAAATAATGGTCCACGACCAAATTGATGCTGCTATAAGACCAATCATCACAACCTTTGTAACCGTGTCAGATGCCCAAACCAAATCCCACATAGACATTTGATTTGCAACATTTGAAGCTACATCTGCAAGCTCTTGAGTTTCCATTTTTTATCCTTTTCATATTTTTATAGATACAGTTGTTTAGCTTTTAGCACAAAATGTTAAATATTCGATTAACTGCTTTGAAAAAATATCATTTTTTAATGTTTAAAATACAGGCATTAAAAAAGTTCGATTTTCATAAAAGAAAAATCGAACTTCATTAAGTTACAATGATTACCTTGTTTTAAACCAAGTAATCATCCTTTGCAGCAACTCCCAACCGGCACCTACGCACACACCTAACCAAAATGGTGAAAGGCCGAAGATTGTGCTTGAGTTAAAAATACACAAGAACTCTCCTGTGTACATAATGCCTGCCAGTAGGATTCCAAGGAGAAGACCTCTGATAACAAATGACAACAGCCAAGCGATGCCGTCACAAATCTTATCTCTCAGGCCCTCCGTTGCGCCCCAAATCATCCCGATAAAGGCGCAAATTATTACAAACTTCCAAAACATAATCATTTAATTATGTAGTATGGTTGGAGCTCCCGCAAATCTCTCACACAAAAATACCATACTAATTTCTTATTCGTAATCAGTATAGCAGAATTTTTCTAAATTGTCAAAGATTACTTAGTCCACTGAATGATAGACGAGCAATATTTTTGCGATTTTCCTTTAATGCGGCATCTGTTAACGATAATGTTAGGTACGGCATCCATTTCGTAACATCCTTTACCTAACAACGCATAATCGTAATAAGTAGGGGTGTTTGGCTTTACGTCATCAAAATTAAGCACTGTTTCCATATTCGGCCATTTCAACCTATATGATATACTGGTAATTTTTTCTTTTACCGTTGAGTATATGTAAAAACGCACACTGCAACTTATCATTTTGGTAAAACCGCGATTTATTTTAAAATCTCGATAATACATATAAATTTTATCATCAGGATCAGCTTGTTGAATTTCTTCAACTTTACGAACCGATACCGTCGGTTCCTTTTTGGTTTGAGATGTTGGCTTATTATTCCATGCCTGTCCTGATTTTAAATTGGGATTCACAATTCTTCTGGACGGCTGAAAAACCTGTTTAGGTTCTTGCACGGTATCGGCAGCAACATTATTCTGCTCATAAACTTGCTCTTCAAACATTTGAGCATTTACAATGTCTGTCACAAATAAAACAGCAACAAATAAAATGCTAAAACATATATTTCTAACGATTATGCTTTTTAAATGTTGCTGTTTTTTCATTTTTTTATTCCTTATTTTATATGACCGAGTGTATCTTGAACTTTTTCAAAATTTTTCACTGCAGCTTTATATGATTCTTCTAAGTTGCTTACATCGTGCTTTATACTTTCACCGGTCATACGTTCTTGTTCAGAAAATGATACATTCTTGAACTCATCGTAATACTCCGGATTTTTAGAGTCAACGTATTCAAACAAATTAGCACATTCGCTGGATACAGCAGTCTTTGCGCGGCGACGAGAAGATTTTTCTTTTTCTTCCTTACCAATCATATTACAAGCTTCAACATTGTATTCTAAATTATCAAGCAATAAAAAGCACTTATCTGTTTTAACCGAAGCTTTTACACTTGCCTGTTTATATGAACCCAATGACGGCATATCTACTTTTGTTACGATAGAACCAAGCTTTTCTCCCTGATTTTCTCTTCTTGTGCGAGTTGCTCTGGTAGGTTCTTCCACAGGTTGAATTTCATCGGCAAAATAACGTTCTGAAACTTCATCTGTCCAACCCATCGCTATTTGAGCGTTTCTGAAACTTTCTGTTGTTCTGTTATAAAATGTTACCAAAAAATCGCAGTGAGTAACAGCGCCTTCTGAATTTACGGCAGGTTTAATATCGTGTAGTTTGAATAAAACAGCGCGAGGTTTTGTTGTTTCTTCAACTTTTTCTTCCGCATTGACAGGAGTGATTATTGCTGCACAAGCTAACAATAATGTTGTATATAATGCTTTTTTTACAATTTTCATTTTAATCCCCTTTTAAAAAGTTTAATTTTAGCTTACCATAAACCTTTTTATTTAATTTTCCTTTAATTTTTTTAACAACCTTAAAAAATCTGACCAAGATTTTGCTTTTTGAGCGCAATTTCTTAGAAGATACGCCGGATGGAAGGTTGCCAAAGCCGGTATTTTTGCATTCAACGACAAATTATACTCCAACCATCGACCTCTTAATTTAGATATTGGCTCGGCAGTATCCAAAACAGCACTTGCCGCACTACCGCCAAGCAATAAAATCATATCCGGATTTACCAATTCTATCTGTCTTTTCAAAAACGGCAAACAAACCGCTATTTCGGCATCCGTAGGCGGTCTGTTTCCGGGAGGTCGCCAAGGCAAAACATTGGTTATAAAAACATCTTCTCTTTTAATACCGACACTAAAAAGCATCTTATCTAAAAGCTGACCGCTTTTACCGACAAACGGAAGCCCTATTCTGTCTTCATCTGCCCCCGGAGCCTCGCCTATGAGCATAATGGAAGCTTTTTCGTTTCCAGCACCAAAAACCGTTGATTTAGCCGTAGATTTAAGACCGCATCCTTCAAAATTTTCTACGATTGATTTCAACATAGCCAGATTTTCAGCCTTCAGACACACATCTCGAGCATTTTTACAAGCTTGTGTCGGCGCTTGTGATAATGAAGTAACCGCAGGACGCAGGATATTTTGTTTTATGTTGGCGGAATTATTTATATTTTCGGAAGTTTTTAAACAACACGAATCGCCGCAGGTAACATCAATCCCTGCGTCAATAGACCACGCTAACGCTTGCGCTATGTCAATTTTTTGTTCCATACGTTAATTATATATCTCAAATACTTTTTTTTGCAACATAAAGCAAATATTTACACATAAGAATTATATAATTGATATTCTTTTTAAGAAAGTATATGTTATTAGTGGTAAACAATTAAATTAAAGATGAAGAGTTATGAGAACAGGTTACATTATTGCTATTTTACTTAGTGTCGGAATTTTTAATTCTTGTTCCGGCATATTTGTTAATCATAAACAAGTTACAGATGAAAATTATTATACACAATCATATCCTGTTAAAGATAACGTATACGGAACATATTTGGCAGCCAGAATGGCTCATATCAGGCAAGACTATAACACGGCTGCCGATTATTACATAAAGTCAATAAATCTGGGAGCAAGCGATTCAGAATTACTCAGCAAAATATATCTGTTACTTTCATCTGAAAGTCGTATTGACGAAGCCGCAATCTATGCTAAAAAAGCTTTGGAAGAAGGAGATAAAAACAACTTTATAAGCTTTACACTGTTAGTTGATGCGGTGAAAAACAATCAATATAGTCAAGCATACAATTATGCCCAATCCGTAACCGACAAAGCATATAAAGATGCGATTGCGCCACTATTGAATGCGTGGATTTTTGCCGGTCAAAACAATAAAGAAAAAGCTTTAGCAAGTCTTGAATTGCTTAAAAAAGACAAGGGCTTACTTTCGTTTTATTATATGCACAGAGGTATGATTAACGATTATTTCAAAGATAGCGAATCGGCACAACAAGATTTTGAGGCTATTATCAATAATGAAAATTTGGAAATTTCTTTCAGGTCATTACAAATTATTTCTGATTTTTATATCCGTAATTCGCAAGAGAAACTTGCTCATGATTTAATTTTGAAATATTACAATAAAAACAAACAAGCCAGAATGCTGAAAGATTTACTTAAAGCGACACAGCAGATTGATAATAAGAAAATAAAACCGATGGTTGACACTCCTCAAAAAGGATTATCAGAAGCCGTCTTTAATATTGGAACGGTATTCCGTAACTATCAAAACGATATTGCACAAATTTTTACCGCTTATGCTCTTTACTTAAATCCGGACAATGATGCGGCTACCGTTTCTTTGGCAAATTTGCTTGAAGCTGCCGGAAGAGAAACTGATGCCATAAAACGATATAAAAGCATATCAAAAGAATCGCCATTATATTTTATGGCTAATTTAAAAGCTTCATCAATTTACATAGAACAGCACAAAACCGATGAGGCTATCAACGAACTTAAAAAATTATACAAAGAATATCCCAACGACTACAATGTTATGTTTAACTTAGGCGAGGTCAGCAGGATGAACGGAGATAATTCCGAAGCTATCAAGTATTATAATTTAGCATTAAACAATTTGCCCGAATCGATGGAAGGTGATTGGACTGTTTATTATGCTTTAGGAATTGCCTATGAACGCAATAACCAATGGCAAAAAGCCGAACAAACACTGCAACAAGCCTTAAAAATAAGTAACAGACACCCGTATATTTTGAACTATTTAGGATATACTTGGCTTGAACACAATAAAAACTATAATGAAGCATTGTATATGATTTTTGAAGCATATCAGCAAAATCCGGAAAGCGGACACATAATGGATAGTCTCGGTTGGGCATTATATCGTATGGGTAAATATGATGAGGCTATATCGGTTTTGGAAAAAGCTGCCGAATATCTGCCCGCAAATGCCATAGTATGCGACCATTTAGGAGATGTTTATTGGGTTTCAGGAAGAAAATCCGAAGCAAAACATCAATGGCAACACGCATTAACATTGAAAGAAGATGCCGAAAATTTGGATAAAAATTTGATACGCAACAAAATCAAAAACGGTATTGATAAACCCAGTGCAATAATTTTTAATGAAGCTCTTTTGATTGAAAGACTTAAAACATTAAATACCTCTGAATAAAAAAAGGAGCATTATGCTCCTTTTTTTATTTTATAAGGCCATGTTTTTTCTTGCCTTGCGAAAGTTTTACCTGCCCATCAATCAAATCAGCACTTGTTATTTGATAATTTTCATCAGTTACAACCTTATCGTTTATTTTAAGCCCCGATTGTTTGATTAACCTTCTTGCTTCTCCTTTTGAAGCAACAAAACCGATTTGTAAAAAAGCGTCTAAAACTCCTATTCCGTTTGTCAGGTCAGCGTTAATTACGGGTAAATCATCGCCGGTTAAACCTTGTTCAAATGTTTTGGTCGCCGTTTCAAGCGCTTTTACAGCCTCTTCTTCTCCTCGACAAAGCTTGGTCGCTTCAAATGCCAAAACCTTTTTAGCCTCGTTAATTTCTTTATCTTGCAAAGCTTCTAACTTTCTAACTTCATCCATAGGAAGCGTGGTAAATATTCTCAGACACTTACTTACCTCCGAATCGCCGATATTTCTGAAGTATTGGTAATAATCATAGGAAGATAGCTTGTCATCATTTATCCAAACTGCGTTGCCTTCGGATTTTCCCATTTTTTTACCATTGGCATCGGTTATAATCGGACTGGTAAAGCCAAACAATTCTACATTATAACGACGACGACCGAGTTCTGTTCCCGATGTAATATTACCCCATTGGTCTGCACCGGCGATTTGTGAACGGCAACCGTATTTTTGGTATAAAACGCAAAAATCGTAACCTTGCAACAACTGATAATTAAATTCTAAAAACGACATCGGTTGTTCACGTTCGAGCCTGCTTTTAACACTATCCATCGTAAGCATACGATTTACGGAATAACACGTTCCGATATCACGCAAAAATTCAAGATAGTTTATATCTTTAAACCAATCCCAGTTATCAACTAAAATTGCTCCGTTTGCGCTATCATCAAACCTTAAAAACTTTTTGTATGAAGTTTTTAACCCTTCAATATTATGTTTAATGGTTTCTTCAGATAAAAACGGGCGGAGTTTATCTTTTCCTGACGGATCACCTATACGAGCCGTTGCTCCCCCTACAAGCATAATCGGCTTATGCCCTAAAGTTTGAAAATGTTTCAGCATCATAATCGGGACAATATGCCCTACATGCAAACTATCACCGGTAGGGTCTGAACCATAATAGCCCACAGCGGGTATACCTTTCTTTTCACAATCGGCAATATACTCGTCAAATCCGATATCATTTGTGCATTGATTATAAAAACCTCGCTCAACCATTATGTTGAAAAATTCAGACTTAAATTTACTCATAATTTTCTTTCCTCTATACTAAATTTTAACGCATATTAGCATATATTTGTAACATTGCAAGAACATAAGGTGATTTTTTTTAACAATGACAATAAAGCCTCTTAAAATATTAGGTTTAATGAGCGGAACATCGCTTGACGGAATAAAAGCTGCCATAGTTTTAACTGACGGTATTGATGTTTATGAAACATTATTTACAAGACGTTTTGCTTTTGATGAATGTTTACGTTTTAATATTCGTTCCGTGCTGGGAAAAAAGAGTACAATACCCGAAGACAAGGCTTTAATTGATGATGTTGAAGAACAAATGAGCGAATTTTTATGTTCGGTAATATATGAAATAAAAAAAGAAACCGGTATGGAATTTGATGCAATAGGACTTGAAGGGCCGACAATTTGCAACGAACCGGATAATCATTATACCTACCAACTCGGAAAAGGTAAAATTATTGCTCAAAAATTTAGCACAGATGTCGTAACTCACTTTCATAATGCCGATATATTAAACGGTGGATTAGGGTTTCCGATTGCCGCAACATATTACAATTCTTTAGCGCAAAACTTGGGTAAGCCCATTGCCTTTATTAACATCGGTGGAACAACAAATATTACTTGGATCGGACATTTCGGAGAAATTATTTCGTTTGATTGCGGTCCCGGTAATGCTCTTATTGATGATTGGATGGCAAAGCACGGCGGTGTTTTGATGGACTATAACGGTAAGAATGCGGCAATGGGAAATGTGCAACAAAAAATTGTAAATACACTTTTAAAACATGAGTTTTTTGCAAAATATCCGCCTAAAACTTTAGATAGAAACGAATTTAAAGATAAAATTGAGCATTTGGAAGGATTATCGCTTGAAGACGGTGCGGCAACCGTAACCGATTTTGTAGCCGAAGCCATCGCCTACTCATTAGCCTTTTATCTGCCTGAAGTTCCTGCTCAAGCAGTTATTTGCGGCGGAGGCGCAAAAAACCCGACATTATTAAGATTTTTAAGAAACAGGTTAAAAAGTATGAATATTGCTTTTATGCCTGAAAACGAACTTGACATTGAAATAAACGATGCAAGCGCTATCGCATTTTTAGCCGCACGCCGCTTATATTCGTTACCTATTACATTTCCGAGCACAACAGGTATTGCTTCGGCTATGACCGGAGGAGAAATTTATAATAAGGAATAAAAAAATGACCGAAAGCATAAAAATTGTTAATGTTACTAAAAATTACGGGAACATAAAAGCTGTTGAAAATTTTAACTTTACTGCTCAAAAGGGAGAAGTTATTGCGCTTTTGGGACCAAATGGTGCCGGAAAATCTACTTTAATGAATATGATTACGGGCTTTCTGGCTCCCAGCTCCGGACAAATCTATGTAGAAGGTTTGAATATTGCCGACTATCCTGAAAAATCTAAAGAAAAAATAGGTTTCTTACCTGAAGGCTCTCCGTTATATCCGGATATGAGCGTTAAAATGTTTTTAAAATATATGGCAGACTTAAGAAATGTCGGTAAAAAGGAAATTAAAAAAGCCGTAGAATTGGCTAAAATCGAAAATGTATTGAACCAAAAAATAGAAACATTATCAAAAGGATATTTACGTCGTGTAGGTTTTGCTCAAAGTGTTTTGAGCAATCCTGATATATTACTTCTTGATGAACCTACCGACGGTTTAGACCCAAACCAAAAATTGCACATGCGAGAACTCATATCTAAAATGGGAAAAAATAAAACAATCATTATTTCCACTCACCTGCTTGATGAAGCCGAAACAGTCTGTAATCGTGTTGTCTTAATAAATAAAGGCAAAATTATGGCTGACGGAACTTGTCAGGAAATACTAAAACAAACAAAAACAAAATCTTTAGAAAAAGCTTTTACCAAGCTTACAAATACTGAAAATTAAGGATATAAAACATGAGAAAACTTGTTGTCGTGATTAAAAATGAACTTTTAAGATATTTTATATCTCCCTTGGCTTATGTATATTTGGTTTCATTTTTGATATTAAATGCCGCTTGCTGCTTTTACTTCGGTAATTTTTTTGAGCGAGGTCAGGCTTCTCTTTTTACAATGTTTTTATATCAGCCTTGGCTTTATTTGTTGTTTATTCCGGGTATTTCAATGCGTTTGTGGGCCGAAGAGTTTAAAAATAAGACGGTTGTGCAAATAATTACCATGCCGGTATCGATTGAAACTTTGGTATGGGGTAAATTTTTTGCTTCATGGATTTTTTGCGCTCTTGCGTTGCTCTTAACATTTCCTTTTATCCTTACGGTTAACATACTTGGCAATCCCGACAATAGTGTCATTATTATCAGCTATATCGGAAGTTTTGTTTTGGCCGGCGCAATGCTTTCCGTTTCGCAATCTATGTCTGCTTTAACAAAAAATCAGGTTATTGCTCTTGTTTTATCGGTTATAGCTAACCTGTTGTTTTTTTGGAGCGGAATTGAATTTGTTTTATCTTTCTTCAGATTATTTGCTCCTGATTATTTAATTGATACGATTGCATCATTTAGCTTTTTAACTCACTTTTTCAGTATTACAAACGGACTTGTGGAATTACGAGATATTTTGTTTTTTACATCAATTATCTTGCTGTTTAATTTTACAACAGTATTGATTGTCAGCTTTAAAACCGCCGGAACCGCTTCGTGGTTAAAGTCTACAAATAAAACGTTTTACGTTATAGCTTGGTTTATGCTTTTAATCGGATTTATAGGCTTTAATTTGCTTGCCAATAATATGACAAGAGGAACTCAGATTGACTTTAGCCAAGATAAGCTTCATACGTTAGATAAAAATACTGTTTATATTTTACGTAATTTACCGGAACCGGTAACTGCAAAACTCTATTTTTCAGATATTCTTGAACAAAGAAATCCGGCTATGCGTCAAATGTTTGATCGTGTAAGAAGTTTGTTGAAACAATATAAAAGCCAATCCAACGGCAGATTTGACTTTAGAGTTTATCATCCGCAAAATTTAGATAATCTTGAAGACAGGGCTATTGCCGACGGAATTCAACCTATGCCTTTGATAGATATTAACCAAAACGCCCTGTTCGGTCTGACATTAAGCGACACCTTACAAAACAAACAAGTAATCGAATTTTTTACTCCCGACAGAATATCCTCTTTAGAGCAAACTTTAACCGAGAAAATATATCAACTGTCTAATAAGAAAAAAACCGTTGCTGTCTTATCTTCTCTTCCGGTAAATGGTGAAGGCGGAACTGAAAATATGATTCATCAGCCATGGGAAATTATGAATAAAATAAAGAAATTTTACAATGTAAAGATAGTTACCTCTGCCAAAGATTTAGAAGAACATCCTGATGTCTTGCTAATTATTCACCCGCAACCCATGAACGAAGATGTCCTTAATGCAATAAAAGAATATTCAAGAAATTACGGAAACATACTGCTATTGCTTGACAGTGCGGCAGAAGCAACCAGATTGTATTCTTCGGTAAACTATCCGTTTGTTCCGTCTCAACTAAATGAACTGGCATCATTTTGGGGAATAAGACTGTATAATGAATATATTATAGCCGATTTAGACAATTCGATTACGGTTGATGCTACAACAAACTATAAAAACAATCCGGCATATACACAGGATATTATTCAATTTAAGCTAAAAAAAGAAAACTTAAATCCGACACATCCGATTACCCAAAACCTCCAAAGCATTTTACTGTCTTCGGCATCTCTTGTATTACCCGAAGAAAATGCCAATATCGATTTTGTTGCCTTGATGCAAGCAAGTAAAATTTCTTCATTGATGCCGAATAAAGTTGTTTACGACGGACTTAATCCGCGACAAGTTTTAACATATTTTGAAGTTGATAATAATCCGAAAATTGTAGCAGCACACGTTCGCGGAAAAAATCCGGATAATCAATTTAACATGGTGGTTGTAGCCGATACCGATTTTATCCATAACGATTTCTGGACACGAGCTCAAACTTTTATGGATAAAACTAATTTTATTCCTCTTTTTGATAATGCTGATTTTATATTAAACAGTCTTGATTATTTAACAGGTAAGCAAGATTTGTTAAGCTTACGCGGGAAGAGTTCATCTAACAGAGAATTTAAAGAAATCGAATCGCTGCGAAAAATGAATATTTTCCAATATAAAATTAAGGAAGAAGATATTTTTAATCAGATTGACTTAGTAAAGAGTCAGCTACAAGAAATTTGGAATAAAAAAGATTTTGAGGAAAGAGAAACTTTTACCGCCGATGAGCTTGCCATTATAAGTTCTATCAGAAAAAAACTTGATGATTTACGCAAAGAATTAAGTGCTGTCCGATTACAAACAAATAAGGATATTGAACAAATATCTATGAAAATTAAATTTATAAATATTTTTGCAATCCCCTTACTTCTAAGCTTGATACTTCTTTTGAGTTCTGCTTTCCAGAAAAACTCTATAAAAAAATTATCCGCTTCTTTTGAAATAAATAAACAACTGATAAAACTGTTTTGTTTTGCCTTTGCCGTTATTTTTGCGGGAATAATTTCTGTTTATATAAGTAATCGTTCCGATATACAAAAATATGAAGACAAACTTGTTTTTGATAATCTGAAAAATCAGATAAATGAAATAGAAAACATTAAAATTAAAACTCACAACAGTGAATTAAAATTTGTTAAAAAAGACGGACTATGGGAACTTGAAGGTTCAGATTTGCCTGTTTTCCAAGAACGTATTCGCAGTTTCTTAAGCGCTATTTTAGAAGCCAGATTTTATGAAAAAAAATCTGACAAAGCAGAAAATCTTGAATTATTCGGTCTTCAACCTGTTGAAAGTCCGAACTCTCCCAACACACGTATTGAACTTACGGATAAAAACGGCACAAATATTCAGTCGTTCGAAGTAGGTAAATATGATATAGCTTTAGGACGCGGTTCAAAAGCTGCATATATTAAATTTGACGGCAAGTTTCAGGTATGGTTGGTTGAAGTTGATTTTATTGACCTTTCATCTAATCCGGATGAGTGGACATACAGCAACGTATGGGATTTACGTTACGGCAGATTAGTTTCCGTAAATAAAGATACAAATGTTGATAAACTGGCAAACTTAATGAAGACCATACTGAATACCCGATTTGTTGAATCGACCGACATATTGGAAAATGCTGAAAAAATCAGCTCTTTATCTTTACATGTCGAAAATTTTAATGAACTTACTCTTGATTTTTACAAGCAAGATGAAAATATTTGGCTCAAGTATAATTTTATTGAACCGTTAAATTCTCATCACTTGCAATTTTTTGCAAGATATGCTAAAGACCTGTTCTTTAAGATTCCGGCTGAAAATTGGGAGTTAATTGAATATGCAACAAAAACTGAACAATAAACAAATCAACCGATTAAAAAAAATTGCTGTTACTTCCAGTATTGCTTTGGCGTGTGTTCTTTGCATTATTAAAACGATAGCATCTTTTTATACCGGTTCTCTTGCTGTTTTATCATCTTTAATTGATAGTCTGTCAGATGTTTTTGCTTCTTCGGTTTCATATATTGCCGTTAAATTTTCTACAAAGCCTGCAAATTGTTCACATCGATACGGATACGGAAGAGCCGAATCGTTGAGTGCGCTCATTCAGGCAGCTTTTGTAGCCGGCTCCGGTTTGTTTGTATTATATGACGGTTTAAATCGTATCTTTAATCCGCTGGAAATTCATCAAACAGGTTTTGGACTTATAGTCATGATTATCAGCCTTGTTGCCACGATTATTTTAATTTCTTTTCAAAAATATGTGGCAAGGTTAACGGGTTCTGTTGCCGTTAGTGCCGATAGCGCGCACTATACGGTCGATGTATTAACCAATGCATCTATTATAATTTCATTATTGGTTGTGAAATTTTTTAACATAAATTGGTTTGATATTTTAACTGCCGCACTTATTTCTACTTATTTAATTTATAATGCTTATAAAATTGCTGCAGAAGCCGTAGGAGCATTAACTGATAAAGAACTAAGCGATGAAATAAGAAATGAAGTTATCGAAATTATCAATTCTTGTGAAGGAATTAAAGGCTTTCACGATTTAAGAAGCCGTGATTTAGGCGGAACATATATGTTTGAAGTTCATCTTGAATTAGATGGTAATTTACCTTTAGTTAAGGCCCATGAATTTACCGAAAATGTAGAAAATAAAATTAAGGCAAAGTTTTCAGACTCTCAAATAATTGTTCATCAAGACCCTTTCGGAATAAAGGAAAAACGTTTAGATGATATTTTAGATACCGGTTGTAAAGCATAAAACATCAGATAAAATTTTGCTCAAAATTATATGTAAAAAAAAACGAAAATTGCCTATTTTACAATTTTCGTTTTTTTGTTTTGATTTATATTTTTATTTTTCTGCTAAATACCTTTTCTTATCTCTAAAGAACTTTATTACTCCCAAAGGAATAGATAAAACGTATATTCCCGTCAATACGCCTAATGTTAACCAAGGCTGAGAAAGCATAAAGTTTATAAATAAGACCACCAGTAACATTAAAGGTAAAAACATACAAGTATGCACTTTTGTTTTCTTTAATGAAATGGTCGGTATTCTGCTAACCATTAAGAAGGCAACTGCCGGCATTAAAACAGAACAAAACAGTTCTGAACGCAAAACCACCTCAGTTTCCGGAAAATCAAACGTAATCAATATCGGCATTAAAGCAATAGCCGCAGCGGCCGGAGCCGGAACACCGACAAAATAGTTTGACCAATATTTCGGTTGTTCGGCATCATCAAGCATTGTATTAAAACGAGCCAAACGCATTGCCATACCCATAGAAAAAATTAAGCAATACAACCAACCAAAACGTGGTAAATCAGCTAATGCCCATTGGTATATAAGTATAGCAGGAGCAACGCCGAAACTAACAAAATCGGATAAAGAATCAAGCTCGGCTCCAAACTTTGAAGAAGCCTTTAACAAACGAGCAACACGACCATCCAAACCATCAAAAAGAGCCGCTAAAAATATGCAAATTACTGCTTTTATCCAATCTTCCTGCACAGCATATCTGATAGATGTAACACCGGAACATAAAGCCATCATTGTTACCATATTAGGAGCTATTTTGCGAAAAGGAACCTCTTTAAGTTTTTGTTTTGATAACAAAATTTTATCGTTTATTTTTTCTTTTGATAATAAAATTTTATCATTGAGTTTTACATTTATCCTTTTCATTATTTAACCTCTCCTTCGACACGAGCAGCATTAGACGTTAAATTAGCAAGAACGGTTTCACCGGCAACCATGGTTTGACCGACACAAACCTGAGGTTCGATATCTGTCGGCAAATATACATCTAAACGAGAACCGAAACGAATCAAGCCAAAACGTTCACCGGCTTGATATGTTTGTCCTTCTTTTGCAAAACACACTATTCTTCTTGCTACCAAACCCGCAATTTGAACAAATGCAATATCTTTTCCGCAATCTGTGCGCATTGCTAATAATTGACGTTCATTATCTTTACTGGCTTTATCCAATGTGGCATTAAAAAATTTACCTTTAATATATGCAAGTTTTGTAATTTTACCGGAAGCAGGAGCTCTGTTTACGTGAACATTGAAAACACTCATAAAAATACTTACACGATTGTATGTTTTTGTGTTCAAGCCTAATTCTTCCGGACCGGATACTCTGGTTATCATTTGAACAATACCGTCAGCAGGAGATACAACTACATCTTTAATTTGAGGCGTTACTCTTTCGGGATCGCGGAAAAAGTAATAACACCATATTGTTAAAACCAATCCTACAATACCCAAAGGAAGCCATAGTATTGCACACAATGCCGTTACCGCAGCAAATATGCTGACAAATCGCCATCCTTCATTGTTAATGTTAGGAAATATAAATCTTTGAAAAGATAAATCTACTTTTTTCATAAAAAATTCCTTTCTAAAAAACACCGAAACGCTGTTTCTGTCGTGTTTATTTATTAAAACCATGCTATAAAAAGCAGACTCATAAAATCATACTTTTTATAAAAAAACAAGCGCTTTATTTCAAGCGCTTAATTTTATCATTATATTATTTTGCCGATGCGTTTTTCAAATTTTGAATAATTGTTTCGGCGGTTGACTGAGATTCTTGTGTAATTCCGACAGACTGTAAAGCTAAATTTTTAACACAAACGCCGACCATATCTTTAGCTGTTTGAGTAATTGAAGTGCTAAATAATGTTCCGGCCTGAAGTCTGGTATTTGCTTCATTTAACAAACAAGCTTTCATTTTTACTTTTGTTGTAGCATTTTCATCAACTTTTGTATATTGAGATAAATCTGCACTACAACCGGTTAAAACAACTAAAAACATACACAGTAGAAATTTTTTCATATATAGTCTCCAAAATTAAATTAGCTATCACGGTTAATAACTTCATCTATCACCTGTTTCATTAAACGAGGCTGATTGATAAAAGAAAAAACAACTTTTGATGTTCCGGTTCCCGAAAACAAAATATCGCCGTAATTAAACAGACGTCCCATAATACTTTGTCTTATTTCAACCGATTCAATTCTTTCACGATTGAGTTCTTCCGTAGTAACATTTATGATACCCGTTCTTTTAACAACACGTTTATTTGTGCACACCATTTCTATTAAATTACGTTTCAGCCATGAGGCTATTGTAAATATAAATAAAGCAAGCACCGGCAACCAAATGGCTATATTTAAAACCGTGCTGTTATAACGTGAAAGTTCTCTTGAATAGCTCATAGCGAGCCCGAAAGAAAATATAGTTGTAGAAGTTAAAGAAAAAGGAATAATCAAAGCAAAATAATGCAGTCTGCCAACTAACTCTATTTCTTCACCATAAGATAATGTGCTGGCTGTATATTTATATCTTCCGAGCATTTCTTTTCTCCTGATTGTTACTATAGTTATAAAATAGCCTACTTATCTTTTATTTGTCAAATATAAATGTTAAGTTGAAGTGAATATTTTTA
The DNA here is from genome assembly GCA_045126755.1 of Alphaproteobacteria bacterium. Classification (GTDB taxonomy): domain Bacteria; phylum Pseudomonadota; class Alphaproteobacteria; order RF32; family CAG-239; genus JAFTYO01. Next base: position 19,099 of record JBGVOY010000177.1, read on the forward strand.
ATTAAAAATGCTTTTTTATGCTAAAAATATTTTCAGTCAAATTTTTTCCTTTATTTTTTTGATATGAAAAAAACGCTTCCAACGTAATATTTCTTGTCAGATAACAATCCGCTTTTAATTTATATTTCAAATTTGAACCGATAGATGACGTGGCATAAACTTTTTTTATTTCGCCCTGAATACCAAATTTATCGTATAGCCCTAACACTCCGATACTAACCCCTGCTCCCACATATTGATTATTTGGTAAAAAACCGCCGTATGCCCCATCAAGTGAGCTTAACAGATATGTATGAATATTATCGCTTAACGAAAATGTTCCGCCGCTACCGACGGAAATATTGGCTACATACCCTTCATCTGTTGTTTTCGGATTTATTTTTCTATCGACATTTAAAGTAATATTATAAGAAGGAGATGAAAAAGTATGATCAATGGGCGATAAAGAAGAAAGTTCCAAAATATTTATTTTTTCAAGCACAAATTTGTCTTTGCTATCATAATGGCGAAATATTGTATCTAAAAAATTTATTTCGGCACCGGTTAAAAATCCGTTTTTATTATCGGTTAACGAATGATATGCTGGCCTTAGGGAAATTTGTTCAAAAACATTGCCGTTTTTTGCTCCCACGCCAAGCGAAACCATTGCCGAATCGTGAGAATCAGCCGGATTAAAGCCTTCTTTTAATTCATCAAATTTCGGCTTAGAATTCAGTTTATTCCTCTGTCGCAAAATTGCAAAACTCTTTTTACGATAATCTTTCAATTCTAACTTTTCAGCTACATATTGATACTGAACATATTGATAAGCTGTTTCCAAAACATCGGCCTGTTCTTCATCACTTAATGTAAGAAAATCGTTTTTTTCTTCTTTTATCAATTTTAAGAAAGCCGTATATTGCTTTTTATTCATCTGCCCTATACGATACCTGATTTTTCGCTCTCTGGACGGACGATAATTTACCGATTTTATCAAACCATGTTTTGAATTTACGGCTTTTATCGTATCAAGCGGAATTGTTTGTATCTTAAAATCTTGTGCCAGATTTAAATCAGGTTTTACGGCATCAAGTGCTTCCATTAACATATAAGAACAATTTTGAGTGAAAAAATAATAGGGTGTAAGTGTTTGTCCCAATTCCCAAATATGTGCAATAAAAAAGTCGAGTTCATCTTGCGTAAGATTTAAACCGTATTCCCATATATCACGGTTTTCCAAATTATTATAAGTATTGATAATGTCATAATACGGTTTTGTGGTAAATCCCCCCGGATATGCACCTATCAAACCATATATAGCATACAAAAAACTGTCTTCATATCCTCTGGTATAAGCGCCATAATTTATTCCGTGCGCCAGAAGTTGCGTTCCTTTACGAGCCGTATCTACCCTTAATAAAGTGTGTCCGAACAGTGAGGACGAATTATTCATATAAGCATCCGTAAACAAAAACGTTATGCCTGACGGCTGTAAATCTTTTTTAAATTGCTCATATTCATTGCAATCAGGAAAATCATAATTTATAAGGCCGTTTTTTTTCAAAAACATATAACGTGCCGGAAATAAACATTTAGTTTTATCATCGTTTGACTGAAACAAAGCTATTGTTGCATCTAACTCTTTTTCAGGATTTGTTTTACCGCACGGGCTTAAATAAAAGCTTTCAGACCCGATTGTTGCTTTATATCCACCAAAGATTTTAGGCTGATAATGCACCAATTTAAGCCACTCGTCCGAATATGCAAAATCCGTTTGTTTGGCATTTAAGTCAAAACAAAACAACAAAAGAGAAAAAAACAATACCCTGCAGAACATTTTAAATTTAAGCACGACTTATTTTAAAGCCGTGCTTATCCCTTTTCAGCTTATATAGATTATGCCTTCATGATTTCATAAAATTTCAATGTCAATTCAACAGCATCAACATTTTCATTTGGGAAAAGAGCTGCAAAGTTTTGATGTGTTTTTGAAGCAACAATTTCTGCATCCATATTCAAAATACCAGCCAATGTTGTCAATGTTTCACCTTGACCAGCAGCAGCATCCATAGCAAACTGCTCCATATTGTTTTCAACAAAAGCCAAAATCATTTTTTGAGTTCCGCCTGTTACACGACCGTTAGGATCACAGCCTGATGTTCCGAAAGTGATACCAAATGTCTGGTTTCCGGAAACTAGACCGTTTGTAGTAACTGCAGCAACTTGAGGTATAATACCGCTTTGACCACGCCAAGCCATAGAACCCAAACCGCAACCGGTGCTATCTAAAGCATTTGCAGGAGCAACAAACATTGCAGCGCCCAACATTAAAGAAGCAAATAAAGTTTTATTCATAAATTTTCTCCAAATAACGACATAAATAACATCTGAAGTGTAACAAAACCTATATGATTGTATATATTTTTTAATTTTTTTTACACAAGAAAGAAAAGACTTGATTTATTTTTTTTAATTGCTATATTGAGTGCATAAATTAACCGCTGACTGTGATAAAATGTTTATCGCAGTCTGATTTTTTCTAACTTTTAAAAAAATAATCCCCCTTTAGTAAAATAAAGGTAAGTGTTTTATTAGGAGAATAAAAATGGAAAAATTTCCTTTAACAAGAAAAGGATACCTGCAATTAGAGCAAGAATTAAAAAACTTGAAAGGTATTGACAGACCAAACATTATAGCTGCCATTGCAGAGGCTCGTTCGCACGGCGATTTATCTGAAAATGCTGAATATTCTGCTGCAAAAGAAAAGCAAAGTTTTATTGAAGGTCGTATTCAAGAATTAGAAGCCGTTGTCAGTCGTGCGCAAGTTATTGACCCTCAAGCAATAAAAGGGGACATTATTCGTTTCGGCGCTACTGTTTTAGTTGTTGATGAATCTACAGATAAAGAAACAGAATATCAAATTGTAGGCGATTATGAAGCCGATATTGAAAAGAATTTAATTTCATTATCATCTCCGTTAGCCAAAGCTTTAATAGGTAAAGAAGTTGGCGATGTTGCCGAATATACAGCTCCGGGCGGAAAAAAATCTTTTGAAATTTTAGCTGTTAAATATCTTTAATTGCTTCAATTAAGCACTATATAAAACCGGTATTCATACCGGTTTTTTTATGAGGTAAATATGGAAAAAGAAAATTATATTTACGATTATGCCAACAAATGCGATTGCTCTGAAGATGATAATTGCGGTTGCACATATCCTAATAATATGGGAACAGATTTTAATCGTGAAAATCAAAACGAATCACATAATTCTTGGCAAAGTAAGGTAAAAGTTTCATCAATTTCAATATCTGTTGCACAAAAAGATAAATAGGATTTATCTTCTTTTTGCTCTAAAGGCAACATATACAGAATCGGCATTTTTTCGGTAA
>JBGVOY010000178.1:0-2185 GCA_045126755.1 Alphaproteobacteria bacterium
GGAGTTATATTTTTATGCCCACATTTTAAAAGTGCTTTAGTCATAATATAAATCATAACCGGATAAAAAAGCAGATTTTGTTCTTTAATTTTTTTTACCAAATTTGTAACATCTATTTTAATATTTTTTTTCATATTAACCTTATTTTTAAGCATTTAGATTATTATGTGTATCATATATCAAAAAATTAAAACACGAAAGTATTTTTTATGACATACGGCGCACAAATTTTAATTAAACCGTTAAAAATAAAGTCACTGCCCAAAAAAAGAGAGATTGTCGGAGTTACTGACGTAATTTTACGAAAAACCTTAAAAGCTCAAAAAGCCGTTATTTATAAAACAGCAGATAATGTTTTTGACACTGACGGAGAGCTTTACAGATTAGTGATAAACAAGAAAAAAGTTATAGGCTATACGCTGCTTACTTTTCATAATAATCAATTACACTTACCGCTTTTAGGAAGCTTGGATCTTAACTATAAAATAGGTAAGATTCTATCCGGAATTGCGATTGACAGGTTTTTAAAATCTGACTTTGAAGCTTTATATTTAACTTCGAGTTGGAACTCTTTATTGCACCATAAAAATACCGGTTTTCAAATTTTGCCGCAAAAAAATGTCGATGGCAAAAAAATTGACCGAATTATTGCTTCCGGAAATATAAAAAAGATAAGTAAAATCGGTTGCATAACCATGTATTTACCGCAAAGAAGCATTACAAAATTTTTAAATCGTCCACCTTTATTAAAAACCAACAAACTATTTAAAAATAACGGAGAAGTCGGACGTTTTGAAGATTATGTAATTTATAAGAAAACTCATAAAATTAAATTTGAAGAATATCTGATAACAAAGAAAGATAAAACAATCGGAACAATTTATCTTAACTATTATAACACTCAAAATGGCCTTTATAAAAACTATTTCGGAGAAATTCCGGATTGGTCGCCTTTGTATAATTACGGAAACAAAAAAGGTATAAACAAGGTTTTTGCCGAGTTTTGGTCTGTTAACGCCCAAGACGAAAAAGAAGAAGAACACATATTGAATATGCTTGTTCAAATTGCGTTAGAAGCCGGAAAATATAAAAATTGCGCAAAACTGCAAATTGAAGCAGACTGGGATGAACACTTATCCGTATATAAAATGGGTTTCAGAACGCAAAATATCGTGTTTGAAAAAAGTTGTGATGAAATAAAAAACATTATCGACGAAGAAGAAAAAAATCCGAAAACTTCCAATTTAAACAAAATCGGCAGCATCGACATGGTATTAACTAAGGAAAACGCCATAAAATATGGCTGGAATGCCATAAATATAGTAAAATAAAAACGTGCAAAAACAAACACTAAGCAAACAAAATCAAGAAAAATTAAAAAAAATGTTTTTTTTGCTTGATTTATTAAAATAAATTAGTTATAACCTCTTTCGTAGACAAGATATGGGCGCTTAGCTCAGCTGGAAGAGCATCTCGTTTACACCGAGAGGGTCGGGAGTTCGAACCTCTCAGCGCCCACCAATTAAAAAAGCACCTTAATGGTGCTTTTTTTGTTGGTGGGGCGTGAATTATAAACTTTCAATAAATTTTCCTAAATCATCAAAGCTTGCAAATATATGCTTCACTCCCAGTTCTTTTATTTTCTCGATACGTTCCGGATTATTGTTCATTTCACACCCGACAAAAGCAATCGGCATCATATTTGCATTTATTGCAGCCTTCAAACCGACAAACGAATCCTCTACAACGACGCACTCTTCAGGAGTAAAACCCATTTTTTCAGCAGCATACAAAAATATATCCGGTGCAGGTTTTCCTTTTTCTACAAAATCTGAAGAAAAAGAATTTTTATCGGTGAAAACATCCGATAAATTACTTAACCCCACTTTCCAAGCAATTCTTGAAGCAGGAGTTCCTGTTGCTAAACATTGAGCTTTTGTAATACCTTTAATAACTTTGTCAGCATTTTTTACAAGCGGAAAATTTTTATTCATCATATCCGTAAAAACATCTCTTATCTGCCCAAAAAATTCCATATCCAATTCAATACCTATTTTTGCAAATGTATTTTTTATAGTAAAAACAGACATTCCGCCACACATATAATAAAATTCTTTAAAACTTCCCTGATAGTTTTTCTCGTTAATCACTTTCTGATAAAACATTTTCATCCATACCGAATCGG
>JBGVOY010000179.1:0-2480 GCA_045126755.1 Alphaproteobacteria bacterium
AATAAACTTCAAGAAATGGCAATTTCGCAAGAAAATGTCAGTCTGGCATTAAAAGCTGAAGAATTAAAAGGAAAATTAGCGGGATTATATTCTGAAAAAAGAGAAACACAAGAGATTGATAATAGTCCTTTGGAAATTAAAATATTAAAATAGAGGTTATTATATGACTACTCTAATTGAGTTTGGTAGCCCTTTTTTTGATAAAAAGATGGCTAAAAAATTTTTTATGATAAATAAAAAAAATTTAGAAGATAAAAACGGCTTTGAGCATTTGTTGTTTAATAGCCGTTTTTTTAATGTCCATCATAACGGATATGTCGGTTCTGTTTTCATTTATGAGGGATATGATAATAAAAAATATATTGGCGGTTATGCAAAAAGAAAACATCATAAAGAAGTGGTAGAGGGTATAAAAATGGCAAGCGAAATGTTCGATGAAGTATATGCACATACTAAACACTTAAACGCTGTCATCGCATTAAAAAAAGCCGGTTTCAAATGGGTGGATAAAGATAACAGATTATTAAAAAAGATAAACATTCAATTTTAACTTTAAAGGAGTGAGAAATGACATCAAAAACATATTTAAGCGTGTTTGGAAGTGATGATAAAAAGCACGATTTGGAAAGAAAGTTCGGATATAAATACAGAGCGTTAGAAAGAGTATATCCGAATGCTGATAAATTACCTGATGATGAAATACAAAAAGCAATAGATGTGTTTTATGAGGGTAGCCCAAATGAAGATACGGACGTTATGCTAAACAGGGTGAAAGATTATACTGCAAAAAACGAACCGATTTGGAAAGAAAAATATTTTAACCCAAAGCCAAAACCTGTGCAAACATCTTTATCGCAAGCACAAAAACCTAAACTTAAAGGATTTGGTGATTATATGGCAGAAAATGTAGCGGATATGGCTTATGGTGCCGATAGGGCATTATCAGGAGTAACATTTGGCGGGTATGATTGGTTAAAAAGAAAAACAGGTATCGGAATAAATGAAACAGATTACTTAAATATGAAACGCTATAATAACGTAACAGATAAATTTGCCAAGATTGGAGGAACAATATCAGAGATAGGAGGTAATATTGTAGGAGGAGGAAGAGGGTTAGTAAACGGATTGCAAAGGCAAGGTTTACAAGGATTAGGTCTGGCAACAACAACGGGAGCCATAGGCGGCGGATTGTATGGCTTAACAAGTTCAAACAAACTTAATGAAGTTCCATATAACACAACTTTAGGTGCTGTCAGCGGAGGTGGATTAGGCGGATTAGGATATTTAGGTTATAGAGGGGCAAATAATTTATACAATAACACAATATTACCGGGATATAATTCGTGGCAAATAGGCAGATCTTATGATAGGTTATCTAACAATCCATATCAAGGAAGAGGAAGTGATATTATAACCAGAATGAAAAACCACAGAGGCGAAACAGTTTTAATGCAACGAGGTGAAGCTATTATGGGTGATAATGGTATGCCTATTGTCAGTGGAGGTAATGCTTTTAAGCGTTTAACAGGAACTAAAAGTAATTATGGCTTAAACAAGGCAATATATAAGCATAACATTACGAAAGAACAGGCAAAAATGATACCAAGATATTTAAGACAATATCCGACAGAAAGTAATTTATATGGGCAAGATGTGTATAATTTTCAAACCCTACAAGGAAATTTAAGATTAGTAACATCTCCTAAAGACGGAACAAAAACGTTATCATCTATGTATTTAGTTGACAGATAGTAAAAGCCCCGATTTATCGGGGCTACTTTCAATCCTTTAAGTTATGGTCTGGCCACTTAAAGATACAAAACAGGCGATAACCTCATTTCCACTCTGTCAGTGAAAGTACTTACAATATACTTTTATTTTCAAATAAAGTCAATAGTTTTAAACTTAAATGTCGTATCAAAGTTAAAATGAGACTCTAGGTTAATCAAAAATCCATATCAAGGAAGATGAAGTGATATTATAACCAGAATGAAAAACCACAGAGGCGAAACAGTTTTAATGCAACGAGGTGAAGCTATACCCGGAGATGGTGGAAAAGTGATAGCTTCCGGTAAAACTCTTAAAAGAGCAACAGGAACAGAAAGAAACTTCGGCTTAAATAAAGCTATTTATAAACACGGTATGACTAGGGAACAAGTAAAAGAGATACCATATAATATAAAAAAAGAACCGGTTGATGTTTCAATAAGAGGGCAAGATATTTACGAAACATGTATGGGACAAGATAGATTAAAGACGATAGTTTCTCCTGCAGATAAATATAAAACAATAGCTTCTTTTTACAAGGATATAAGGTAAAAAAAGACCTAGATGAACTAGGCCTTACTCAATCCTTTATCCCGCTTATCAGGCCGAATAAAGATACTAAACAGGCGATTTCACGTTTCATTCCTGTTAGTGAGTATGATTAAATATAACACAATATAAAAAAATGTCAATAAAAATGGACATTTTTTAAT
>JBGVOY010000180.1:0-2124 GCA_045126755.1 Alphaproteobacteria bacterium
ATTAGGCGTTGAATTTCGTGAGTCCGCCCCGAAACACCTTTTGTTTCTCTTGACACTCTGGTTTGCGTAGAACGCGGCAAAAGAGAATACTCTGCCGTAATCCAGCCTTTTTCAGTCCCTTTTAGCCACGCAGGCAGTTTATCGTCTATACTGGCCGTGCATAAAACTTTTGTATTACCGCAAGTAATCAGACAAGATCCTTCGGCATACAAATTTACACCGGTTTGAATTTCAACATTTCTTAATGTTTTATTATCACGATTATTTTTTCTCATTTTTATTTTCGCCCGAATAAAATGTGTTTATTGCTTTTACTACTCTGGAAACAGTATGTTCAACTCTTTCGTTTTTCGTTTCAACCACAATGTCTGCCTCACTGTAATAAGGATATTCTTCATTGATGTAACTTTCCAATTTTTCTTTCAACAACGAATCGGCACCCATTAAAAACGGACGATGTTTCCTGCCTGCAGTGCGATGATATAAAGTTTCAACATCTGCTTTAAGCCAAATCGTTAATGCGTTTTCTTTTGCCAATTCCCTTGTTTTTTGCGCCACAAAAGAACCTCCTCCCGATGCCAGCACACAAGGAGAACCGCTTAACAATCTTTTCATAACACGCATTTCTCCGGCACGATATTCTTCCGGACCGAAACATTTTAAAACATCAATAAGAGATAAGCCTGCCGCTTTCTCTATTTCTCTATCCCCGTCAACAAACGGTAGTTTTAACTTTTGAGCTAACCTCTTTCCTACACTTGTTTTTCCGCTACCCATTAAACCGACGAGAAGAATTATTTTATTTGTATTTATCATTTTCTTAACGCTTCTTTCAATTTATTATGTTAGATAATATACCATTATCTTTATTTAGCAACATTTTTATAAGGTTAATTTACAATGAAGCAAAAAAAATACAACTGGATTTTTTACATTTTTATTTTAGCGATTATAGGCACAATATTTTACGTTGCCACAAAGGATATTACTCCTATTACGCACAATGTCGAAAAAACGATTAAAATAAAATACGAAAAATAAAAATGAACGGCGTTATAATTCAAAATTTTTTAGATATGATGATTGCCGAAAAGGGTGCAAGTATGAATACCGTGCTTGCATATCAACGTGATTTAACGCAGTTTTTTGAATTATGTGCAGTTTCACCCGAAAATTTAACCAGAAAACATATTATCGAGTATATTTCCGAGTTAAATATTTTATGTTATGCTCAAAAAACGCAAGCAAGAAAACTTTCGGCACTAAGAGAATTTTGTAAGTTTTTGTTGCAGGAAAAAATATTACATGAGAATCCGTGTCAAAATGTTGTATCTCCAAAGCAAGAAAAGCATCTGCCTAAATTTTTAACTCCGGCTCAGGTAAAAATTCTGACAAACACAGCTTTTGAACAAAATGATATATCATTAAAACGAATCGGCGTTATGATTAGCCTGATGTTTGCTACCGGATTAAGAGTATCGGAACTTATATCATTGTCTGAAAATGCCATAAATTATGATAAAAAAACAATATCCGTAATAGGAAAAGGCAGCAAAGAGCGAATCGTCCTGATTTCTGACGAAGCGAAAAGTATCGTTCTTGATTATGTAAATAATTTCCGTAAAAACTTTATCAAAAATCAAAAAACATCTCCTTGGATGTTTCCTTCTTTATCTTCTTCTTGCGGGCATATTACCAGAGGAACTTTTTTTAAAAAACTGAAAACATTGGCAGTCTTTGCTCAATTAAATCCGGATATTATATCGCCACACACATTAAGACATTCTTTTGCAACAAATCTCATAAATCATGATGCCGATTTACGAAGTGTTCAAAAAATGTTAGGTCATGAAAATATCGCCACTACCGAAATTTATACTCATATTTTGAAAGAAAAATTAATCGAAACCGTATTAGAAAAACACCCTTTAGCAAACATTAAGTTTAAAGATGATTGATTTTTTTATTATATATGCCTAAACTATACCTATGAAAAAAGAAAAAAACATAATAAGTGAAGAACATCGCGGCGACGGACTGTCGGCATTTGCTGCCGATATTTCAAATTTTGCCGCAAAACTTTTAGGTAAAAAAGGGCTTGTCGAAATGAAAATTTTAACAAGT
>JBGVOY010000181.1:0-15874 GCA_045126755.1 Alphaproteobacteria bacterium
GCGGAGATTTTTTTTTACAAAATTTCTCGTCTTCCGACATGATCTGCCGGACCGACAATTCCTTCTTCTTCCATTCGGTCAATCAGCGCTGCAGCTCTGTTATATCCGATTCTTAAGCGTCTTTGAATATAACTTGTAGAAGCTTTTTTATCGTTTCTGACTATTGCGACGGCCTGTGCATACAAATCATTATCCGAGCTGTTTCCCATTGATGTGTTGTCAAAGACCGAACCGCTGTCTTTAGTATTTAAATCTCCTGCAGTAACTTCTTCTACATATTCAGGCTCACGCTGTTTTTTCAAAAATTCGACCACAGCCTCAATTTCGCTTTCTTTTACGAATCCGCCGTGAACACGAAGCGGTCGCATTCCTGCCGGCATATAAAGCATATCACCCATACCTAAAAGTTGTTCTGCGCCCTGCTCGCCCAAAATTGTTCGGCTATCAATTTTTGATGTAACCTGAAAACTGATTCTGCTTGGGAAGTTTGCTTTAATGGTACCGGTAACAACGTCAACGGAAGGTCTTTGCGTTGCCATAATAAGATGTATACCTGCTGCACGAGCCATTTGTGCCAAACGCTGAATTGCAGCCTCGACTTCCTTACCGGCAACAAGCATTAAATCAGCCATTTCATCGACAACAATCACAATATAAGGTAACTCTCTTGTATCAATTTCTTGCTCTTCATAAACAGGCTTACCGGTTTCGGCATCAAAACCGACCTGAATTGTGCGAGTAAGTTTTTCGCCGCTTTCTTTCAATTCTTTGAGTTTTTGATTGTATCCTGTTATATTTTTAACGTTCAGCATTGCCATTTTTCTGTTACGGGCTTCCATTTCTCTAACTGCCCATTTCAATCCGACAACCGCTTTTGCCGGATCTGTAATTACAGGCGTCAAAAGATGCGGAATTCCGTTATACATGGAAAATTCAAGCATTTTCGGGTCTATCATAATAAACTTACATTTTTCCGGACTTAATCTGTATAGCAAAGATAAAATCATTGAGTTAACACCGACAGACTTACCGGAACCCGTAGTACCGGCAACCAATAAGTGCGGCATTTTCGCTAAATCGGCATAAGTATTCTTTCCTCCGATATCTTTACCTAACACAATATTTAATGTATTTTTTGTATCCGTAAACTGCGGATCTGAGAGTAAATCTTTAAGCCATACGGTTTCACGATTACGATTCGGAAGTTCTATACCTATTGTATTTGACCCCGGAACAACGGCAATACGCACAGAAACTGCCGACATTGAACGAGAAATGTCATCAGCTAAACTGATAACTCTGGCAGTTCTTGTGCCTTGAGCCGGTTCAAGCTCATATAAAGTAACCACCGGTCCCGGTCTTACTTTAACAATTTTACCGTTCACACCAAACTCTTGTAAAACGGATTCTAATTTTAGTGCCGTAGCATCAAGTTCTTTTTGGCTTACATCATTACCGCCTTTATCTTTTGGTCGTGATAATAAATTTATATCAGGATACATATATCCGTCATTTGTATTTGCTTTTTTATTGACTGTTTTACAAGCTGTTGAAGATTTAGCTTCCGGCTTATTCTTTTCCGGCTTTTGAGCTTCGCTTACTTTAGGTTCTACCTTACGAAATACTTTTTTATTCCTTTTTCCGCTGACAAATTGAACAACCGATACTAAAATTGATACAACAAATTTTACAACTTTCCATATCTTCAAAACAATTTTTTTAATCAATAAAAACCAATTTTTTAACGTAATCCCAAAAACCATATTAAAAGACATAAAACTTATCAGCAATAAAATAGCCGTCAAAATTTCAGTTCCGTATAAAACATTAAATTTTGCAACCTGAGTTTGTAAAAAACCTGATACAACTTGAGCAACTTTTCCTCCAATAGGATAATTGCCCCACGTTTTCGGATAAAGTAAATAAGTTGAACAAGAAAGAGAAAAAATTCCCGTCAAAAAAGCAAACAATCTCATTTTAAATTCAATAACGGTATTATATCGAATAAGTGCATATCCCCAAAATAAAAATGCAAGAGCAAAAAACGGAAAAGACACACCGAAACTGCATAAAACGACATCGGCCAAATTTGCCCCGAAAACTCCCAACAAGTTTGCAGGAGGAGTGTCATTTTGTTGATTAAAACAGGAATCTGCCGGATTATATGATGCAAGAGAAACATATAAAGCGACAACAAACATCACTAAAAAAACACCGCATATTTTTTTCAATGCTGCATTTAGTTTACTTTGCTCTTTCTTTTTATTTTTTTTAGCCATACCCGTTCCTATAAATTAGAGTTGAAAATTTTTAAGTTCTTCCATACTTGAAGAAACATCCCGATCAATGCAAAAAGACGGATTCAATTTTATGTTTGTAACATTGGTTGCTCTATAAGCCTGATAACGCATCAAACTCGGAATATTCATATCTTCTTGTTGCATCTGATTATAAATCTTTTTTACTTGCTCAATTTGTTTATTTCTTTGCGGAACATCATATTTAGGACGACAAAGTGCAAGCACACTGGTTGATCCTTGAGAAATAAAGCCTTTACGCATTAAATACATAACAATATCAGGTTCTTCATCTTCTTCAATAGGCATCGGAAAGAGGTCTTTTATCTCTTCACGACACATCATAAAAGTAGAAAGACAAATATCGGCACCTTTTCCGTAATTAAGTAAACTTATTTTCTTTTCTATCATACAACAACCCATTGGCAGAATATCGCAATTATGGTCTGCAAACGCATAACTTGTATGACTTAAGATAAAATTATACCGCAGCATAAAAGCATATTGGCGAGATATTTTATCCTTAACCCAAAAATTTTCAGGTTCCAAAATGGCAATATAATCACCGGTAGCTTTTGAAATGGCATAACTATACGATTCGGCATAACCTTTGTGCTGCTTATTTAAGCACAATTTAACACGTTTATCTCGTTTTTTGTAGTGTTGCAACAGTGCTGCCGTCGAATCCGTTGAAGCATCATTAACAATAATCCATTCCAAATTCGGATAATCCTGATATGCAAAGCTCTTACAAGCCGTTTCCAAAAACCGTTCACAATTATAAGCTACGGTAATTACAGATATTTTTTTATAGCCGTTCATAACAACCCTACCGTTATTTCTAATAAAACCCTGTGTCTGTTTTTTCATAAAAACTTGACTTTAAATTAAAATACACATAATTTCCCAATAAAATATTAAGAAAAAGGGTTTTATTTATGAAATATGCATTTGTTTTTCCCGGTCAGGGATCCCAATTTGTCGGTATGGGCAAAGAATTAGCCGATAATTTTGCCTCTGCACGAGAAGTTTTTGCCGAAGTTAATGACGCTTTAGGGCAAAATTTATTTAAGCTTATGACCGAAGGTCCTGAAAATGAGCTTATGCTGACAGCTAACACACAACCTGCTCTTATGGCTCACTCCTTAGCTGTTGTAAGAGTTTTGGAAAAAGAGTTCGGAATTGATATATCAAATAAAGCAACTTTTGTAGCAGGCCACTCTTTAGGTGAATATTCCGCAGCTTGTGCCAGCGGCGTTTTTTCGATTACCGATACGGCTAAATTATTGAGAATCCGCGGAGATGCAATGCAAAAAGCAGTTCCGTTGGGTGTAGGAGGTATGGCTGCCGTTTTAGGTGTATCTTTTAAAGATGTAGACGCTTTGGTTGAAGCTTGTGCCGATGAAAAAAATATTTGCGTTGCCGCTAACGATAATTCCGACGGACAGGTTGTGCTTTCCGGAAGTATGGCCGCCATTGATAAAGCCGTTGAAATTGCTTCTGAATTCGGTGCTAAAAGATGTATCAAATTACCTGTCAGCGTTCCGGCGCACAGTCCGCTGATGCAACCTGCTTCAGAAATAATGGCAATGGCTTTTATGCAAGTTGAAAGCAATGATGCCAAAATTCCGCTTATTTCAAATGTATTGGCAACACCTATTACCGATAAAAAAGAAATTATAAAAAATATGATAGCACAAATGACCGGAACTGTCAGATGGCGCGAAACAGTTATGTTTATGAAGGAAGAAGGTATTACCGATATAATTGAACTGGGCGCAGGTAAAGTTCTTTCAGGTATTGCAAAAAGAAGTGTTAAAGAAATCAACTCTTCTTCTGTCGGCACAATACAAGAAATTGAAGAATTAGCAAAAAATTTATAACTCATTACAAAGGATAAAAAAATGTTTAAATTAGATGGGAAAGTAGCTTTAATTACCGGTGCTGCCGGTGGTTTGGGTGATAAAATTGCTCGCACACTGCATGCTCAAGGAGCTAAATTGGCTTTAACCGATATGCGTTTAGAACCAATGGAAGCCTTGAAAAAAGAACTTGGCGACAATGTTGAGTGCTTTGTTGCAAACCTTTCAAAACCTGAAGAAATTGCCGAACTTATTAAAAATGTAGAAGCTAAGTTCGGTCAAGTTGATATTTTGGTAAATAACGCAGGTTTAACCCGTGATAACTTATTTATGCGTATGAGCGATGAAGATTGGCAACTTGTTTTAGACGTTAACCTTTCTGCCGGATTTAAGCTTGCTAAAGCTTGTATCAGAGGTATGATGAAAAGAAGATATGGTCGTATTATCGGTATAGCTTCTGTTGTAGGAGTTATGGGTAATGCAGGTCAGGCAAACTATTCTGCTTCAAAAGCAGGTATGATTGCCATGAACAAATGCTTAGCTCAAGAAGTAGGTTCTCGCGGAATTACGGTAAACTCTGTTGCTCCGGGCTTTATAAGAACTGCCATGACCGATGTTTTGCCTGATGATGTAAAGGCAGCTTTATTAAATAAAATTCCTGAAGGCAAATTGGGCGAAGCGCAAGATATCGCCAATGCCGTTGCTTTCTTGGCATCTGACGAAGCACAATATATTACCGGCCAAACATTACACGTAAACGGCGGTATGGCAATGATTTAAAATCAGTTCTCATTATAAAAAAAGCCTTTGCATTATTGCGAAGGCTTTTTTTATTTTCAGTTTTTGGAAGCTAAAAATAAATTACACACATAAATTAAATTTTTTTTACATTTTTTTAATATCTTACAAATAAGCATAATCAAGACTTGCAAGGAAACAAAAAAGAACAAAAAAAGAACAGTTAACAAAAAGCTAAAATTTTTCCATTGATTCCCATAAAATACCATGATATACCATAAGTTATAGGCTAACTTAATTTAACGAAGGTAATACATTGAGGAAAACGTTTCTCTTTTTAGATACTGTTTATAATAAGGTAGACACCAAAGGTCGTGTCTCCTTACCTGCAGATTACCGTTCAATCGTTAAAGAGCTTAATTCCGAAATTGTTTGCTATAGAAGCTTAACAGCACCTTGTATTGAAGGTTGCATTGAAGATTTGCTTGAAAAACTGGCTTCTGAAATTGAAACATCTACTGATTTTTTCTCACAAACACAAGATGATTTAACCAATCTGATTTTTGGTGATGCCAAAAGATTTGCTTTTGACAGCACCGGAAGAATTGTGTTGAGCGAAAAACTGTTAAAGCACGCAAATATTACCGACACAGCCGTATTTGTCGGTAAAGGTCGCAAATTTCAGATTTGGAATCCTGAAAATTGGGAACAGGAAGAAGCCAGAATCCGTGCTGAAGTTATGAAGAATCGTCCCGTATTAAATTCGCAAAAAGCCGGAGATGTTAAATAATGACCAGCAAACAAAAACACATTCCGGTAATGCTAAACGAAGTTATCGAGTATCTTAATCCGCAAGATAATTGTGTTTATGTTGATGCCACCTTTGGTAATGGCGGATATACAAGTGCAATTTTAGAAGCAGCAAATTGTAAAGTAATTGCCATTGATCGTGATCCCACGGTTTTAACAAGAGCAAATGAGTTAAAAGAAATATATAAAAATCGTTTTGAGTTTAAATCAGGCCGATTCGGAAACATTTCTGAGCTGATTGAAACTCCTGTTGACGGATTTGTTTTTGATATCGGTGTATCTTCCATGCAGCTTGATGATGCAAACAGAGGTTTTTCTTTTTCAAAAGAAGCGCCGTTGGATATGCGTATGTCATTAAGCGGAACAAGCGCCGCGGACATCGTAAACAATATGGAAGAAAAAGATTTGGCCGATTTGATATATACATACGGAGAAGAAAAAAAGTCGCGTCAAATTGCTCGTAAAATTGTTGAACACAGAAAAGTAAAGCCTATTGAAACAACAACCGAACTGGCTGAAATAATATATACCGTAATTCATAAAACTTTTAATCAGATAAATCCGGCTACAAGAACCTTTCAAGCTTTGCGTATTGCCGTAAATGAAGAATTAAAAGAACTGGAAAACGCACTTGTTTCGGCAACAAAATTATTAAACCCTCAAGGTCGTTTGGTGGTAGTAGATTTTCACTCATTAGAAGACAGAATTGTTAAAAAGTTTTTTAATGAAAACTCCGGAAAAACCGGCGGTGTATCTCGCTATATGCCTCAAACGAACACACAAAACAAAATTATTTTCCAAACTGTATCAAAAGCTATTGCTCCGACCTCGGACGAGTGCGAACAAAATCCGCGCGCAAGGTCGGCTAAATTAAGATATGCCGTAAAAGCAAAAGGAGAGAATAATGTTTAATACTAAAACTGCGGTAATTGTCCTTTGGGGAACATTTTGTATTGTAATTTTCGGGTCTTGTATCCTAAAAAATCAGGTTCAAGAACTTGAAAGAGAGTTATCACAAATAAACAGTAACATAGTATCTGATACAAAAAATATTCAGGTCTTAAAAGCTCAATGGAGCCAATTAAACAATCCTGCTCGCTTAAAAAAGCTTGCTTCAGAACATATTATGCTAAATAATGTGAAAGCTGAACAAATTATTAACTATTCTGCGTTACCATTTAAGTATGAAAACACCGCAGGCGAAAAAATAATCACTGCCGGTGCTAAGAAAAACCAATATAAACAACTTGTAAAAGCAGAACGTTAATAGTGAGAGAAAATTGTTAAAAATAAACAGCACAAAAAAAACTAATAATCACTATTTAATACCATCTGAAAAAACAAACTTTTCCGATGGGCAATTCTTTTATGCCGATGATTCCGGAACTCAAGCGCTATCCGTTTGCAAGCAACGTGTTACATTTGCAATATTTTGTTTTATCATTGCATATATCTGCATTATCGTAAAAGTTTTTTGCTTATGCACTGCAAACGGCATTGTCATAGGTGAGCCTGCGACAACAGAATCCTTTGAACCTAAACGCCATGCAAACAAGCTTATCTCACGCGCTGATATTATAGACCGAAACGGCACAATCATTGCTACTTCATTACCGACGGTTAACTTACAGGTAAGCAATAAATACAAAATCAAAAATCTTAAAGAAGTTGCTACCGAACTTTCATATATTTTTCCTGAGTTAGAATACGAAAAAATATTCAAATCCTTAAAAAAACAAAAAAACAATACAGTAAAACTGAATTTATCGCCCGCACAACAAGCCGAAGTAAACAATTTAGGGATTCCGGCATTAGAATTTAAGAACAGTCAAGCACGTATATATCCGCACGATAATCTGTTTTCGCACGTTTTAGGATATACCGACATTGATAATTATGGTATCAGAGGTATTGAAAAATCTATGCACGAACGCATTACTCAATCGTCAAAACCTTTGCAACTGACACTTGACACAACCATTCAAGACACTGTGCGTGAAGAGTTGATTAAGGCTCAAAAAAAATATTCTGCCATTGGCGCCACAGCTATTCTGATGGATGTAAATAACGGTGAAATAATATCTATGGTATCGTTACCTGATTATAACCCAAATTTCGATAAAGCATCGTCAGCACAATTTAATTTTGCTACTCAAGGAGTTTACGAAGCCGGTTCTGTATTTAAAACATTTAATACTGCGCTTGGATTGGAAAGTAAAAAAATAAAAGTAAGCGATAAATTTGATACAACAAAACCGTTAAAAGTAAGCGGTGTTAAAATAAGAGACACACACCCTGTCAAACACTGGATGGATGTTGGCGAAATTTTGGTAGAATCTTCAAATATCGGCTCATATCATATTGTAAATCGTGTAGGAAAAGAAAAACAAAGAGAGTTTTTGGTAAATCTCGGATTTTCGGAAAGATTAACCGATTTTGAAATTTTTGAAAAAGGAACACCTTTGTTTCCGAGTGAAAAAAAATGGTTTGAACACACCATGATAACAGCTTCATACGGATATGGTTTATCTGTAACCCCGTTACACATTATATCTGCATTTAATGCTTTGGTTAACGGCGGAATTTATTATTACCCGAAAATTATAAAAAGCGCACAAACAAAAGCTCCTCGCCGCGTAATATCAGCAAGCACATCAAAAAAAATGATTCCGTTATTACGAGATGTTGTTGCAAAAAGTTCAACAAAATATGCTGATGTAAAAGGCTATCAAGTGATGGGTAAAACAGGCACTGCCGAAAAATTAGTCAAGGGTAAATATTCTAAAGAAAATATAACAACATTTATATCCGCATTTCCGGCAAGCTCGCCTAAATATTCTTTATTGGTTATTTTAGATGAGCCTAAAGGTATTCCGGAAACTTTTAATTTGCGTTATGCCGGTTGGAATGCTGCTCCGACGGCAGGAAACATAATAAAAGCTATTGCCCCTCAATTAGACATACAAGCAGATTTTAATATTGAAGAACAACGCCAACATATCAAGGCAGCATTCGAAAAATAAATAATTTTCATCATTGACAAATAGTGGTTTATGAAATATATTCGATTTATCAACTTATAAATATTAAATCATTATGGGAACGTTAATAGGAAACAAGCGAAGCAAAGTATTATCTTCGCTGTCAGATTTTGAGGCTATAACGCCTAAAACATTCAAAAGTATGGCTGACAACTGTCAAATTCCTGACGGTTTTTTATTCTTAGTCGGCGTAGACAAGTACAAGAAAAGAGCCAGCCCAAGCAGTTTGAGATGTGGAAAGGATTTGCTTTTCATTCAGAACTTCCTTCCATACAGCAAAGAGGGTTTCAGCCGAAACAGGGGCTTCGGAAAGCTTTATTCGTTTTACGAACCAAGCGCAGATTATCAGATAGCTGAGGATGACATCGTCCTTTCGGAATCTGCAATCTACCAACGAAAAGGCGACAATATCGTCCTTGTTCTTGCTGACGGAGAATGCCGAAACCGCAAATGTGTCGCTGAGATGTTTGAGCACATCCGAAAGGAAAAAAATCTGCTTGATTTTGCTCCTCAGAACTCTCTTCCACGCATTTACAAGGTAACATTCAGGAAAAAATCTTGCGGCTATTTCTTGAAAAACAAAACTTACTTCGTGTTCGCAACTCCGGTAGGTATTCCGGACAATCAGTCGGGTGAAGTTCACAAGGGTTGGTTGTTCTGCGACATTAACTGCGGTGTTCCGGCAGTTATACCTAGAACCAGAGAAAGCTTTGTTGCTGTTGATTGCGACGAAGGTGCAAAAGTTTCAATGTTTACACTCAAAGGAGACACTCTTGTATTCGATGAGTAGTCTTAAACCGGTTAAAGGAGCTTAAATAAAGCTCCTTTTTTTATTTACATAAAGAATAAATTGTCTTGCAATTTAGTATTTTTAGATATAGAAAATATGTGTTGCGTCGGCGTAGCTCATCAGGATAGAGCAACAGTTTCCTAAACTGTGGGTAGTGGGTTCGAGTCCCGCCGCTGACGCCATAAAAAAACCGTCTCAATGACGGTTTTTTATACCTGCGCCGATACTCTCACCAAGATTCGTCTTATATGGCACCAATAAGTGTAAACAAAAGCTTTTAAACTTGCAAAACATATAAATCATACTATTATCAAATATAACAGTATATATATTGATAAAGGAACTTTTTATGGCTATTGAGCAAATTATTAAATACGAAGGAAGTAACAATGTTTTTATTTGGAAACATCCGATAGAAGACTTTAACATCGGAACACAGTTAATTGTTCATGAAACTCAAGAAGCAGTATTTTTCATTAACGGACAAGCCGTTGCTCTCTTTGGCGCCGGAAGACACACTCTTGAAACAGAAAACATTCCGTTTTTGAAAAATATTATAAATCTTAACACCGGCGGACAAACACCGTTTCATGCCGAAGTATACTTCATAAACAAAACCGAGCAAATGGGCATTAAATGGGGAACGGACAGCAAAGTTACATACATGGAACCTAACTATAATTTCCCTCTAAGTTTAGGCGCCTGCGGAGAATTATCGCTAAGAGTTGACAACAGTCGAAAACTCTTATTAAAAATAGTCGGAACAGAAAACGGCTTATCACAAGATGGCTTAATCAAAAATTTGAAATCTTTTTTAATGATGCACATCAAATCGTTACTGGCTAAAGTTATTATGGAAAACAAAATCAATATTTTCACCATTGATTCTGAATTACCCATATTGTCAGAAAAATTAAAAGAACAAATTGCTCCCTGTTTTGAAGATTATGGAGTTGTGTTAGAACGCTTTATTGTTACAACCGTTTTGCG
Source organism: Alphaproteobacteria bacterium (assembly GCA_045126755.1). Classification (GTDB taxonomy): domain Bacteria; phylum Pseudomonadota; class Alphaproteobacteria; order RF32; family CAG-239; genus JAFTYO01. The sequence goes on from JBGVOY010000181.1 coordinate 10,529, forward strand.
CCCTGAAGGTGAAGAAGTATACGAAAAATTCAAAAACATATATTTCAGACAATATTCTGAAGTTGCCGAAGCTCAAATTGCTCAAAATGTTGGCATAATTCAACAACAAACCGAAGCTAAAAAACTTGTAATTGAAGCCGAAGCCATTGCTAAAAAACGTTCTGTGGAAGGATATACATACCAACAAGAACGAGGGTTTGACGTTGCAGAAAAAGTGGCAGAAAATGAAAGTGTCGGAGAATTCAGCAATTTAGGTATCGGGATGGGAATGATTAGCGGTGTCGGAAATTCTTTAGGCGGATATGTCGGCAACATTACAAATCAGAGTCTGAATACCGTAGTTGTTAACACATCTGACCGTTTTTGTTCAAATTGCGGAACAAAAATTTCATCCGGCAGCCGTTTTTGTTCAAATTGCGGCAATAACGTTGAAGAGGAAAACACATCAAATATATGCTCAAAATGCGGTTATACATTTTTAGCTAATGAAAAATTCTGTCCTAAATGCGGAAATAAAAGATAAGGATTAAAAAGATGAGTAAAGCAAAATATACCATATTTATTACACTGGCAAACATAATCGGAGCCGTTGTATATTCTGTAGTATTGTTTTTATTGGTTTCAAACAAAGACAATATATTTTACATAAGCTATGGTTTTACACTTGTTGCTTTTATATGCTTTTTTATCTCAATGCTGAATGTATTGATTAAGCCGAAAAATCTTGATGAAGCATTTTTAAATGAACCTTACTTATCTGTTAGCTCTTTGCACTTAGTGGCACAATTTTTATTTGGAATCTGGGCCATCAATTTTGAAGGTATCGGCTATAAAATTGTTTTAAGTATAGATGTTTTAATGTTTGGCATATATGCAATATGCGCATTATTTTTAATTACCGGTATTACAATGAACAAATCTATTGAAAAAGACCTTAAAGATAAAAAATCATTTATAAATGAGCTGAAAAACAGGTTATTAACTGTAAATTTTGAAGATAAAAACACCAGCGATGCTTTTTCAAAACTATTAGAAGATATTAAATTTAGCGAACCTATAAGCGAAAACAATGTTTTAAAACAAGAAGCAGAAATAAATACATTAGCAGAAGAGCTTGTGAACAATTCTTCTGACAATATAAAAGCTTGTGAACAAATCAAACTTATTCGAAAACTAATAAAAGAACGTAATATTTTATTAAAAAAATAAAGGACTAATCTTATGAAGAAACTAACTTGTGAATTATGCGGAAGCGCTGACATTATCAAAAAAGATGGTGTTTTCACATGTGAAAACTGTGGAACAAAATATACACTTGAAGAAGCAAAAAAAATGTTGGTAGAAGGTGTTGTTAATGTGCAAGGTGTTGTTCAAGTTGACGACAGCAACCGCCTGAGCAACTATTTTATTCAGGCAAAAACAGCTTATGAAACAGGTGAAATCGATAAAGCAAAAGAATATTGCGATAAAATTTTAGAAAATAATGCTAATTACGAACAAGCTTGGTTATTGAAAGGAAAAATTTGTTTCAAAAATGAATACAAAGCAAGTATAACGTATTATAAAAATGCCGTAAATATTGCTCTAAAACAAGGCGAGGAAGCACATAAAGAATTATTAAAACAAATTAACGACAATATCTGCGAATATTTTGAAAATGTGTGCGACCAATATAATTTACTCGGATTTATAAAATCTGCAAAGCAACATATTCAAATTGTTAATGATTATACCCAAATTGATAAAAACTTGAGTTTAGATATTGAACGCATAAAAAATAAATTTGAAAAATTTATAGAAGAACAGTTTGATCTTAATCGATTTTTCATTGTGAGAAAAGATTTCATAGTTTTTGATAACAATAGTAGTTATTGGAGATATGACATACATCCTCTTTTATCACAAATGATAAATTTAAATCTTATTACGGATAAAGGCTACGCACATATTGCAAAAAACATTTCAGATTTTGCAACCATTGCAGTTAATAAAATTTATGATATATTCTGCTCTGCTAATTTTAACAATCATGGAACAGTATATAAAGAATATATTGAAAATTTTAATTCCGTTCTTATAGGCACTCTTGATTTAATGTATTTGTTCTATGATAAAGCCGATGCCGCACTTTTTACTGAAGGATATAATACACTTAAAGAAATATATCCCAGATTGTTAGAAACCACTTGGAGAGATAACGGAGAAAATTTATCTTACACTGCTGATTTTAAGAACGCTGTAGAAAATAAAATGTTTGAAATCGGTTCTAAAATAAAACCTGCAGTTAATATTGAAGAAATTTTGGAAGAACCGGAAATTGAAGAAAATTCGGAAGAATGGGAATATGTTGAAGACGAAAAAGAAGCTATCACGGTAATATGTGAAAAATGCCAAAAAGAATTTTCATATAAACAAGGTGATGAAATATATGATGATGAAAAAGAAAGCATCACTTGTCCGGAATGCGGGCATATTAACCTTAAAAAAGATATCAAGGAAATAAAAACTGAAGAAGACAAAAAGAGTTTCAAAGGTATCATAAATTTTATAATAAAACTTTTATTTTGGTTAGTCCTTACCGCATTATTATTGTTTACTTTACAACAAATAGATATTGAAGAGCAAATGAAAAAATATTATTTTACAGGATGGATGGGTATATCCAACATTGTAATATGGATAATGTTATATAAGCTTGTTACCAAAGACTATTTAGAATATGAAGATATTGTAAAAATAATATGCCAAAAAAATCAGAAATATATAAAAATTTTAACTATTTTATTCTTCTGTATAACAGAACCATTTACAATATTTCCATTAGACGCAGGAAGAGAATTTGACATGGGTTATATGATTTTACTTGCTTTTATTATCCCTCCAATATTGTTAGTTTTATTTGTTTGCACAGACGAGAAACTAAGAAATAAACAGCTTAACAAACTATGCCAAAATGGTGCTGTTTGTAGTAATTGTAAGCAAGAGCTTGAACTTACGAGTGTTGAACAATTAACATTAGGATGTCAATTTATTAAATGTACTTCTTGCGGTAAATCAAGTAAAATAAACGCATTACAAATACATTCACATAGAAAAAAACGTAAAAAAACAGAAATTAACAATACCGAAGATAAGCACACTAATACCCAACAAAACACAGAAACTGCTGCGCAAGCTATGGCTAAAAAATTGTTAATATTTTTATTCATATCATTTATATCATATGTTGGTTTCTTTCTTGCCACATCGCTATATATCAGCAATTTGATGTATATAATTGCCATATTTGCTATGCTGGTACCACCTGCAAAAATATCACAATCATATACGGATGAAGCCGATAGCATAAGAAATAAATATTTTACGAATCACTTGGCTGAATTTAGAAAATATAATATTTCTGAATCCGCCGCAAAAAAAATTATTGGTAAAAACAAAGCAAATGATGATGCAACTATCTTCGGAATGGTTTTCCTTTCTGCACTTATTATTGGTATAATAGGACTGATATTCTTTTTCAGCACTGTTGCAGAACAAGAAAATAAAGACGGAATTGAAGTTTTTAAAGGAATAATCATCCTATTCTGGGGATTTGGCAGTTCCATAATCGGTATACTTATAGCCTCTCACAATATTGAAGGACGTGTTTACGCCAGCCTTGAGAAGTCTCGTTGTCCGCATTGTAAAGCTCCGTTATCTTACCATCTCAGCAAAACATATACCGACAATGAACATCACTTTCAGAAAAAGGTTAAAAAACGTGATTATCAATTACAGATGGATTTTGTTGAAACTCAAAACTGGGTCAAATATGATGAACACACAGTATATAGCTGTTCTTATTGCAAAAAAAGTGATAACAATGTTAGAACAGTTGAAAAGAGGGTTGATAAAACAGGCGGTGTTTTATCTGATATATTGTCATAAAAAAAGGGCGTAGCTTCGCCCTTTTTTTTACATACCTGTTCTTTGATTTAGCTTTAACATATCAATAACTGAAAATATAGTTATAAACTGCTCAAAAACTTTATAAACCTGTTCTTGTTGCAAATTTGTTTTTAACAAACTGCAAGGCTCGAACATATTTTCTTTAGTATCTATTGCTATTAAGACCTTTGAATTTTGAAAACTAAACTGTATACTTTTCCCTTTATAGAGTTCTTTTAATTTAAGCATACGCTCCATAAACGCAGTAGTTAACAAATATCTTGCTTCAATCTGGTTTTGTGAATATGCTTCAAACTCTTTTTCAAAAACGACATCTTCCAACGCTACTCTTTCAAAACCGTATTGACCGTTAAACCGGTTAAAAATGCCCTTATCTTTTGTAACAAAAGTATGATGAGAAAACTCTTTGTTCATATCAAGCTCAAGCACAATTCCAAAAAACAAAACCTCTTTACGTCGTCTTCTGTTAACATACACATAGTTAGCCAGTTCTTCTTCACAAACTCTGACACCTACTCCGTTATACGTGCCGGAAAAACAGTCATCTGCGCTAAAAGTTTCAAACTTAGGAAAAATATAGCTGTCGGCAATATCAAAAGATGACAATCCTTTTCCGTGCTCATACTTAAAGCCATCAAAAAACTTTATAAAACAAGACATAACATCATTTTTTACCTGTATTTTGTAAGAAACAAAAGGTCCTCGTAAAATAAACACAGCAATAGCTATCAAAAAGTAAGCTGTATTTAAAACCCCCTCACCTGACTCATCAAACTTTGCAGCAAATTTCATTGCAATTCCGATAAGTAACGGAAGCACAATACAAGCCGTTATGACAAGCTTTTTAAAGCTTTTAACAAATTTTAGCCTGACCTTTTCTTTTTCAACCATCAGCGGATAAATCGTGCGCCAATAATATTCATCGAAGCTTTTCTTTATGTCTTCGTTATTCTGCATTATTTAAAGAACTCGTTTGCGTCAATACGTTCTCTGGCCGCTGTTTCTGCCTCATAAAACGGCATATCGGCCTTAACTCCTATCATTGCGGCAATAATGTTACCCGGAAAAATTTCAACCGCATTTTTCAATGAATTAACACTTGAATTGTAAAAACGGCGAGCAGCGGCAATATGTTCTTCAACTTCGGCAAAGCTTTGCATTGCTTGTATCATTGATTCATTAGATTTCAAATCAGGATAGTTTTCTACCGAAAGCCAAAAATCTTTCATTTTTGCGTCAATCATACCATCAAGTTCCATCATTTCTTTCGGATTTACATTAAATGATTTTTTCATCGCTTCTGAGCGCAAACGAACAATTTCGGTCATCAACTCTTTTTCGTGTTCCATAAACTTTTGAGCCATACTCAATAAGTTCGGAATTAAATCGTAACGTTTT
>JBGVOY010000182.1:0-2345 GCA_045126755.1 Alphaproteobacteria bacterium
GTTAAAAAAAATTCAAAAAAGGTATTGACATTTGATATTATATAATATATAATATGATTGTAAGGTAGTTAATGAGTTACAAATAAGGAGGTAACAATTATGACAGTAGAACAGATTAGAGAACTCAAAACACTTGAAGAGCAGATTAAGGCTTTACAGAGAAAAGCAGATGCTATCAAAGATGAAATCAAGGAAGAAATGGGAAATGATGAACACCGTGAAGTTGGTGGATTCACCGTAAACTACACAATCGTTATCAGCACCACACTTGATTCCAAGAAACTTAAAAAAGAAATGCCGAGCCTTTGGGATGAATATTCAAGGGAAGGAATTACAAGAAGGTTTTCGATAACGTAAGAAATCCAAAACCAAGAAGAGCCGAGAAATCGGCTCTTTTTTTTTGTGCGTAGCCAAGAAGCAATCGACCTAAAAATATTATAATATTTTTTTAAATCAATATAAATAATATTATAATTTTTTTATAAAAACCTGTTGACATTATATATATAATATAGTATAATATATATAGAAAGAGAGGTAAACAATATGAAAAAAACTTATGACTTTAGCAAACTTAATACTGAAACTCTTGATGTACTTTACAAGACACTTTTCAATAAGGTAGATATGGAAATGTCTACTGACACAGAAGAGTTAATGTTTTGGGAGTTGGGGCATTATCTCGACGAAAAGAAAACCGCTTAACGGTTTTCTTTTTTTTGGTTGCGGCTAAAAAATATTATAATATTTTTACAACACACCAAGCAGTAAGATGACGTAGCAGTTAGATGAAGCAATAAAAAATATTATAATATTTTCATCAATAATGTAGGAGCAGTAGGCATACCGTAGCAGTAAAACTTTTTTTAAAAAACTTTTAAAAACCTGTTGACTTTTTATTAGAACTATGGTATTATATATATAGAGTTAAGGATGAGCCTTGACTTGACCGAGAACAGGTCTGATGGGGTGTCACTAATGCTACCCGAAGAGGGTGGGCGCAAGTTGCCCGTGTAAGTCGTTAGCGGTATATAAAATGGCAGACCAAGAAAGTCGGAACGTTCTGAAACCGATGGGGAACCCACCTCTGAACGTACGCATAGTATAATCCTCCATTTAGAAAAGAGTAAGCCGATTGCTTGCTCTTTTCTTTTTGTGTGGGAGGAAGTCGTGGACGCAGTATAAAAATATTATAATATTTTTCACACAAAAGCAGGAAGCGGCAACATAAAAATATTATAATATTTTTTCTGATTAGCGGCACAATCGAACACACGTTCACAGCAGCGGGCGCACTTATAAAATATTATAATGTTTTCAAATTTAAATAAATTTATTTAATTAGGGTATTGACATTTAGTATTTATAGTGATATAATATAAGCGTAGTAAAGAAACAACAGAATATTGAAAGGAGGTGCGTATTATGTGTGTTATCTTTTATCAGACAAAGAATGAACCACTCTTCACGCACGAAGAAATTAAAAATGCGTCAATCGTTAATCCTCACGGAATGGGTTGGATGGCAAATGTTAACGGTATCATTAAGTACAAAAAGGGATATTTCGATGTAGAAGAATTTTACAAGGATTATCTCGCATTAAGAAAAGAAAAAGGACTTGTTGATATTGCCCTTCATTTCCGTATCGGTACAGGCTCGGCAATAGATGTTGCTAACTGTCATCCGTTCCCGATTACAAGCGTTCCTAAACGCATTAAAAGCGCAAAAGGTCATTGTGATATTGGGGTAATGATGAACGGCATTATAGGTTCTTCAACAAAAGAATATTCAGATACGGCACTTTACGTTATGAATAATCTTAAAAACTACTACAATCACGACAGAAGATTTTTCCTTCACTTTAATCGACATACTGAAACCCTGTTTGAGAATGAGATTTCGGGTTGCCGTTTCGTACTTATGAGTAAAGACGGTACTCGGCTATTCGGTAAAGGGTGGTCAAAGTATGAAGATAAAGGGTTTGTATCAAATCGTTATTGGATTCCAAAACCCAAAACTGAATATAATTGGTACAATTATATGTATGGTAGTGACGATGATTATGGTAGGACATATGATTCCTATAATGCGTGGTGTGCAAGTAAGGCAAAAAGATTTTCTAAAAAAACCAAAGAAGGTCGTCACAAAAGTTACATAGACGAACTGTTAAAGGGAGTGGTGTAAACCACTCTCTTTTTTTTACCACGTTGTCGAACGTATGTTCGGGCAGCGGGCGCACAAAATATTATAATATTTTAGTTAAAGATGCAGGTGAAGCAGTAAGAAGTATTATAATATTTTTGTTTAAAAATAGTGCTTGACTTTATTTATTATTAGTGATATAA
>JBGVOY010000183.1:0-7536 GCA_045126755.1 Alphaproteobacteria bacterium
AAAAACCGAAGCTGATGGTACATATGCTAAATCTGACGACGTATATTCTAAAACAGAAGCTGACGGAAAATATGCTACCCAAGATTCAATAAGTGATATGCTCACTAAGACCGAAGCAGATGGCACTTACGCAAAGTCTGACGATGTGTATTCTAAAACAGAAGCTGACGGAAAATACGCAACTCAAGACTCAATAAGCGATATGCTTACAAAAACAGAAGCAGATGGCACTTACGCAAAGTCTGATGACGTATATTCTAAAACAGAAGCTGACGGAAAATATGCTACTCAAGACTCAATAAGCGATATGCTCACTAAAACCGAGGCTGATGGCACTTACGCAAAGTCTGACGATGTATATTCCAAAACAGAAGCAGACGGAAAATATGCTACTCAAGACTCAATAAGCGATATGCTCACTAAAACAGAAGCTAATGGCACTTATGCAAACCATTCTGAATTTGAAGATTATAAAACAACTAACGATAATGCTGTATCAAATCTTACAAATAAGATGACACAAGCAGAAGCAGACATTTCAAACATCCAAAATTCAGATGCCATAAAATCCGGTATTACAGCCGATAAAGTAGCTGAGTACGACGGATATGCCGCATTAATCGGTGCCAAACAAGATGCTTTAACAACCGAACAAATGGCAGTATTAAACAGTGGTATTACAGCCGACGACATTAACAAGGTTCAAACAGCAAATAGTCGTTTAGATAATGCTGAAACCACTATAAACAATATTAATTCAAATATTGGAAATATTGCCGACTTTTCTAATTCTCAAACCAAAAATTTGAGTAATGGAGGCTCTACAAATGCAACAACAGTGACACAAGCAATTGCAAACATAGATGCAACCATAGGACAAATTCACGGACTAGCCGATAAAGTTGGAGTTGAAAACGGTGGCGCAAATCTTGGTCAAAACACAACCGTTGAAGAACATTTAACTTCTTTAGCCGGTTCTGTTGGCGATAGAACAAACTATTCTGAACAAAACCACATTAAAAACAATCAAACTGTTGCTCAATCTTTAGATAGTTTAGATGTGGCAGTTAATAGTGTACGCCAAGATTTTACATCTGCACAAATTGCTAATGAATCAAGATTTAGCAATCTAAAATACAAAATTGATAATTTAGAAGATAAGTTAGGAAAAGGATTGGCCGCAAATAATGCTTTGGCAGCTCTTACTCCTTTAAGTTCTTGCTACAAAACTCAAGTAAGTGCTGCAATGGGAGGATATGAAAACAATCAGGCTTTTGCTGTCGGAGCTTTTCATTATGTTAATGACAGAGTACTGGTAAATACAGGTGTTGCTTATGGTGGAAAAAACAGTTTTTCATACAATGCCGGTATAACATTCGGTTTCTAGCAAAATACCAACGGGGCAGATGTTTATTATCTGCCCCATTAATTTATATAAAAAGACTGCTAAATTCTATTGTATAACCCCGCTTAACGGAAAAAGGGCTTGTTGCGGAGTAATATGTTGTGTCATCACCGCATTGAACACCGGATACATGTGTTCGCACTCGTTAACGGCAATTTCAATTATCTGATTAAGCTTTTCTTCAAAATTTGCTTCTTGAGATTGCAAAATTATCGAATGCTTAAATATGGGCATTTTGTGTTCACTCCAATATGAAAAATGCCCAAGCCATAAATTTTCGTTTACCATAGCTAAAAGTTCAAAAACTTTGCTCAAATCGGCAATATCGATATTTATGTTCATCAAACAAGAAAAATGCAAACATTTAAGATGTTCTTCCCAAGCAAAAAACATTAACATATTGTTCCACTTGCCTTCAATTTCAACCACGACCTCATTAACATTTCTACGTTCAAATTCTGCCGATTTTTGATTGAAAATAAGCTCAACAGTATCTATCGGATTATAGAAGTTATCAAATTTTGAGGCCGTAAGCATAAAAAACACCTTAAAACAAATTAAATTAACTACACATACATTAGCCTTGCCGAGTCGTTTTGCACAACAAAGTTTAAAAAGTTTTCCACTAAATATATTTTTACGCATTTAACTGCATTTTTTTAATACGCAAAAACAATATGATGGTAAAAAGGCAAAAAAATAATTTATTTTATATGTGGATTATCTTATTTTTTTAATATAGTTTTAAGCAATTATAGATTTTTTCGTTCAAAAGGTAAAATAAAATGGTTGGTTTAGAGTATCCTGATATATCTCCTATTATATTTTCAATCGGTCCGTTGGCTATCAGATGGTATTCAATGGCATATTTGTTTGGTATATTGTCAGCATGGTTTTTAGTATCAAAAAACATCAAAAAATACAATTTACCGATAACCAAAGCCGGATTGGAAGATTTGGTATTTTACGTTACACTGGGCATTATACTGGGCGGACGTATCGGCTACGTTTTATTTTACGGAACGGATACATTCTTACAAAATCCGTTGGAAATTTTTGCCATTTGGCATGGCGGGATGTCTTTTCACGGTGGTATAATCGGAGTAATTATCGCCGTATACTTATGTTCAATCAAAATAAAATATACATTTCTGGGACTGACCGATTTGGTTGCTTTATACACACCTATCGGCATCTTTTTAGGCAGACTTGCAAACTTTGCCAATGATGAACTATGGGGAAGAGTAACAGATGTTGCTTGGGCGGTTCGTTTCCCGAACGGGGGCTATTTACCTCGCCACCCGTCGCAACTGTATGAAGCTTTCAGCGAAGGACTTTTAATGTTTATTGCATTAAACCTGTTATGGAAAATTCCGTTCGTTCGTCAAAACAAAGGTTTTATATCCGGAGCTTTCCTATCTCTGTATTCATTGTTCAGGATTATAATGGAACAATTCAGAGAACCGGATGCACAACTTGGTTTTGTTTACGAAGGAATAACCATGGGACAAATTTTATCGTTCCCGATAATGGGTTTGGGAAGCTACCTTATTCTAAGAACAATAAGTAAACAACCCGAAAAAAATTAAGCCAAAGTTGTCATATTTTGAGTAAATTTATATGTGCGCTGAAAAGCTTCGCGTATTCTCATCATAACGTCATCAGCATCGGCATCACTGCGTTTTTTCTCTGTTACACCCGATGATATCGTAACTTTTACGATACGCGTGGAACTTAGCACAAATTCGGAACCGGCAATCGAACGCCTGATATTTTCTAAATATTCGTAGCTTTTCTTTTTATCTTCGTTGTTAAAAATTAAGATAAATTCATCATCGCTGCTTCTGTAAATATCCGCCCCCGATGAAAACTGCTTAATTTTTTCTACCAACATACGCATCAGCTTATCTACCTGACGATTTCCGAAAACTTTTACAAGTTTTGCATAATCATCAACACAAATTATTCCCATACTGTATTTTAACGAAAAATTTTTGCTGTGGCGTAAATAAGTGTTATGGCTGTATACTGCAGTTAAAGCATCTTTAAAGTAGCAATAAATTTCCGAATATATCGTTGTAATAAAAAAGATTAAAACGGCAAGAGAAAAATATAAACTTAAAGCAAATTCCGATTCGCCGTTATAAAATCCCATACACAAGCACAAATACGAAAAAAACATACCATAATTTCTGATTCCTGAAACAAAGCTCACATAAAAAATATAAGCCAAAATACTCACAAACCACAAAATCAGCGCAATAAGGCTTAAAATTCCATAATATTTACCGTCAAAAAGCAATGAATAATTTTCTATAATTGCCCCCTCAATCAATAACAGACAAAGAAAATAAATATAATATTTTTCTGATAGTTTTAAATAATCAAAAACCAGATAGCAAAACCAATTTATCGGAATCAAAATACCTAAAAGAGCAAAATAATCCGTTTCAGTATAACTCAAGCCAAAATTCTTTTTAAGAGTGTTTAAGCCTACATAGAGCAAAAACAACAACAGCAGCCAAAAAAAATCTTTAGGCTTCTTCAATATTAACAATACGGAAAAAAAACTAATCAAAAAGCCGTAAAACAAAAAATGAAAAACATTGGGTTCAACAGTAAACGATGTTGATTTATTAAAATAAAAAAACACACCTATTGAAAATAAAATCGCCGGCAAATACATTTCACACGTAGTCAAAAATATTTTTTTTACCCAACGGAAAATCATTTTAAAACTCCTTATTCTCAAAATTTTAAAGGAGTATAAACTATGTTTATTTAAATTTTATTTACGCATTTTAAAATTGAACTGTCACCATACGAATAAAAACGATATCTGTTGTCTATTGCGTGCTGATAAGCTGTTTTCATACGTTCGGTTCCTGCAATGGCACATATAAGCATAAACAATGTTGATTTAGGTAAATGAAAATTAGTAATTATCATATCAATAATCTTAAACTTATATCCCGGTGTCAAAAATATGTTGGTTTCCCCCGTAAACGGCTTTAATACACCGTTTTCGTCAGCAGAACTTTCAAGCAAACGAACAGACGTTGTTCCCACGGCAATAATACGTCGTCCCTGTTGCTTGGCTTCGTTTATGATGTCGGCAGTTTCTGGCGTAATTATTCCATATTCAGCGTGCATTTTATGATTATCGGTATCATCAACTTTTACCGGCAAGAACGTCCCTGCCCCGACGTGTAATGTCAAAAATACTCTTTTAATACCTTTTTTATCTAATTTATTAAGCACATCTTGAGTAAAATGCAAACCAGCAGTAGGAGCTGCAACCGCACCTTCATTTTTTGCATATACGGTCTGATAATTTTCTTTATCATTATATCTGTTCCAAAGTTCGCCTCCCGGCTTGTCTCTTTTAATATAAGGAGGAAGAGGCATTGAGCCGTATTTTTGCAGCATTAAAGCCAGCTCATCGGCTGAACATAAAAACTTTAGCAACACGCCGTCTTCATCGTCTTTTTTAATAATTTGAGCCTTAAAATCAGAATTTTCGGCCTCGATTTCATCAGTATAAAAAGATATTATATCATCTGCTTTTAAGCGTTTGGCGTTTTTAATAAATGCCCACCATGTTAAGCCATCTTCAGGACGATATAAGGTAACTTCAACCAAAGCATTTCCTCTTTTGGCATAAAGGCGAGCCGGTATAACCTTGGTATCATTAAAAACCAAGACATCACCTTCTTGTAAAATTTCCGGTAAATCATAAAAATGTTTATCTCTTATAACATCTTCATCAGATAAATCCAAAAGTTTAGAAGTATCTCTTGGACTAACAGGCTCTTTAGCGATTAAACTTTTATCCAAATCAAAATCAAAAATATCTACTTGCATATCTCACCTTATAAAATGCTTTACTTTTAAGCGGTTATAGTATATGATGCCTTATAAAGCAAGTAAATTTTTAAGAAATATCTTTTTTATTATCCCTTTAAAATACAACAATTTCTCTATTTTTTTAACTATTTGTTAAAAAATGCCATTTTGACAAAAAAAGTTGTTGAAATGCACAAAAAATTAGTGTATACTGCGGGCAATATTAAAAGATATATCATACGGGAGATATTTAAAAATGGCAAAAAAACTAATGACTTTTGATGAAGCTGTAGAATTATTAAAAGGCAATGTCTTTGCATATTCTGCATCTGATGTTGAAGAAGCTATGCGTATAGTTAAAGACAAGGAACCTAACCACCCTGTCTTAAAATCGGCGCAAGATAAAATCGAAACATACAAAAAAGAAAATAATTTAACTGAAAACGATGCCAATGTTTATCTGAATAACATTAAAGATTTGGAAGAAACCTCTAAAGGCTATGATTATGACACATTCATCAAAAACAACAAAGACATTAAAAACTATGTTGATGTTGTCGATATTATGGAAGGTCAGGGTAAAAAAACTAAACCGCTAAGTCCGAAGCGCAAAAAAGAATATGTTGAGCTTATGTTTGAAACTGCTAAATTAAAAGCATTAACCGCTTTAGCAGGCAGTAAAGAATTTGAACAAAAGTCTCCCGAAGAAAAAGAAAAAGCTCTGCATGAAGAAATTAAAAATACTTTCTTTGCTGATTTTGCCCGCACTGCCATTTCCTCATATATCAAAATGCCAACCAAAAAAGAATCCAAAATTGGCACAAAAGAATATAAACAATATATTTTGAAACAAGTTCAAAATGCAGCAGGTGCATTCAAAAACTTCATTGAAGGCAAAAAACGTTCATCTGTTCACGTTGATAACGTTTTGGCATCTTGCGCAGATTCTGTTTCACAAGTTGAAACATATATCGACGCATTAAAACAAAAAGCCAAAGCAGTCAAAAGTTCTGCACGAGAAAGCTTTAACAAAGTTACAAAATTTTTCCAAGATAAGAAAAACAAGCTTGAAAAAACAGCTAATTTCATTTCGGAAAATCGTTATGAAATATGGAAAAATGTCAAAGGAAGTTTCAAAGATAACAAGATTAAACTTATCGGAAACGTCAGCGCCAGTGTTGTTTTCGGTGCCGTAACCGCAGGTATAGCTGCCGGAACGGTTGGTGCTCCGATGACACTTGCTGTCGGCGCTTATGCCGCATACCATGCTGCAGGCGCTTGGGTATATCCGGTTGTTGCCGAAATGAGAAAAATAAATCGTCAAAGACGTGAAAAAGGCTTAAAACCGCTTAAATTCAAAGAACAGCTTAAACAAGCTTGGCATAACAAAACCGCTAAAGATGAAAAGAAAAATTCATACAAAGCCCGCAACACCTATATTGTAAACGGTGTCGTAAATACCGGATTGGCAGCCATCGGTTTCGGATGCTTAAAAGACGGTTTGGAAGCAATAGACGATGTAAGAGCTTTAACTGAAGGTGTATCCGAAGGTATAAATGCCACACAATCAGCCGGTCTGGATATTAGCTTAGCAGACAGTATTGCCCAAACAAAACATGCAGTCAGCATGGGACGTATTGCAATACCGCTTGCCGGACAATTTGCAGATGCCGGTGTTACTTATGCCATTTCGGTAGCTGACCCTGACAATAAAGAAAAAGCCGCCGAAGCAAAACAAACTGCCGCAACAGCTCTTGTAGGTGCCGGCTTCAGTGCTTTGGCACAAGGTATCGGGTTCGCTTTTGACGGTAATGAAGCAAATGAATTGGCACAAAACGTTACAGAAAGTGTTGCCGAAACTGATGTTGCTACGGAAACGGCAACATTAGCTGCTGCTTCTGCAAATGTGCAAGAAAGTGCCGGTGGTTTCTTCAGTAAAGTTAAAAACTTCTTTAGCTTCGGTTCGGCCGAAACCACTGAAACAGCACCTGCCGAAAATATTCCGGCTTCCGCTGAAAATATTTCCGATGCCGACACACAAGGTTACATGGCTGCTGATAATGCTGAAGTTGAAACTGCAGGTAACGTAGCATCGTTCCCTGATGAGTATAACAGTGAAATGGGTATCAGCCAAAAAGAATACAATATATTGGTAAAAACTACGGAAGGAACATTAAAATCAGCGACCGGCGATGAAATCACTTTAGACAGAGCTTATGCAAACTTAAGTGATGAAACTATGGCAAACTTCCCAAATCAAACCAGAGAAGAAGTGCTTTATAAGT
>JBGVOY010000184.1:0-3730 GCA_045126755.1 Alphaproteobacteria bacterium
AACAATTTTGTATTAAGTATCTGTATAATTATATTTTTTATAACAATAAAATTTTTAGCCCGTTTGCTGTTAAAGCAATTTTTTTCCTTAAAATTTTTAACGCAAGTTTTACATCTGAATCCTAAAACTTTAGTAAAAATAAGATTTTGGATTTTATTTGCATTGAGTCCTGCATTATGGATAATTGCCATAATTGCAATTTTAGGAACTTGGGGTGTTTCAACCGACATAATGCTTCACGATATTAAAAAGTTTTTACTCGGATTTGACATCGGCGGAATGCACATTTCCATAATTTCACTTTTAATCGGTTTTTGCAGTTTTTTTATTTCAATGTTTATTTTCAAAAGTTTACGCAGAAGTTTATTATCAGGAAATTTAAGCAAAATCGAAATGGCTGAAGATTCTCGCAACTCTTTAGCTTCAGGTATCAGTCTTATCGGATTTATTGTTTCAATTATCATTGCCATCGCCGTTATGGGCGGAAGTCTAAGCAGCATAACACTTATTGCCGGAGCATTATCTTTCGGTATCGGTTTAGGTTTACAAAACATAGTAAATAATTTTGTATCCGGTATTATCATAATTTTTGAAAGACCTATAAAAATAGGAGATTGGGTAATTATTAAAGGGCAAGAAGGCGTCGTAAAATCTATCAGTATGAGAGCAACCTTATTAGAAGCATTTGATAAATCAAATATTATAATTCCCAATTCTGAAATTTTATCAAGCAGTTTGGTTAACCGAACATATTCGGCTCGTATCGGCTTAATAGAAATTACCTTAAACACCAGATATTCTATCGATATAAAAGATTTTGAAGAAAAACTTCTAAACATCAGCGCAAGCACAATGGGGATTTTAACCTCTCCTGCTCCATCTTTGGCTTTTACAGATTTTACCGAAAATTATCTTATCTTTAAACTGTATTGCTACACTGAAAACATTTACAGTCGCCAAACCATTATCAACATTTTGCGAACTAAAATTTTACAAGAATATAAAGATAAAAAAGTTTTATTTAACAATTAAATATTTCCGATATTAAAACATAATTTCTTGACAGTATTGTGTATATATTTTATTTTTTAAGCGTTGTCACATATAGAGAGACTAAATAAAATGAATATGTTTTGGTTTAAATTAAGATTAAAATTTCTAAAACCGTTTAATCAAGGTTTCTTGCCTGTTGTTGACGGTCATAAAATTTTTTATCAGGAACTCGGTAACCCTAAAGGTGAACCGATTCTTATTTTTCACGGCGGCCCCGGCGGAAGCTCAAAACCTTATCAAGCAAGCGGATTTGATTTAAAAAAATATCACATAATTTTATTTGACCAACGAGGATGCGGAAAATCAGAATATGAAAACCCCTTATATAATAACAATCTTGAAGCCATTGTAATTGATGCTTTAAATCTCTTAAAACACCTTAATATAAAAGAAGAAATCATTGTTGCAGGTGGTTCTTTCGGTGTTACTTGCGCACTATACTTTGCTCAAAAACATCCCGAACTTGTAAAAAAGATTGTTCTAAACAGTGTGTTTTTGGCCCGTAAACAAGATTCTGAAAATATGTCGCCATCTGCACAGCTTTTTTATACCGACATCTTAAGTTTATTACAAAAAAAAGCTAAAAACAAAAACGCTTTTGATTTTTATTATGATAAGTTATTTTCAACCAAACAAACAGACATTGATTTAGCAATGCAATACTACGCTCCTTTTGAACACATGATAGGAACAACAAATACTGATTTTACTAAAAAAGAATATACCGAAAAGCAGTTAATTAAATTCAAAATTTTTATGCATTACATGAAACATAACTTTTTCTTAAAAGAAAATCAGTTGCTTAAAAATGCAAAAAAAATATCTCATATTCCAACATATATTTATCATAACAGACTGGATTTTATATGTCCGATGTATCAGGCTTATGAATTGCATAAAGCATTAAAAAATTCTAAGCTTAATATTGTTAAGGCACGAGGACATTGCAGTCCGGAAATTTATTTGGAAATATACAATACATTCAACTAACTTTTTTGAAAGATAACAAATGAAAATATTATCAAACATAAATAGCCCCAAAGATGTTAAAAAACTTAATCTGCAAGATTTAGAAACATTAGCTCAAGAGGTAAGAAATGCCATTTTAAATCGAACCAGCATAATCGGCGGACACGTTGCTCCCAATTTAGGTATAGTTGAAGCAACAATCGCTCTTCACTATGTTTTCAATTCCCCGATTGATAAAATTGTATTTGATGTATCACACCAGTGTTATGCTCACAAAATTTTGACAGGGCGAAAAGAATATTTTCTAAAAAAAGATTTGCTTAATAAAATTTCCGGATACACAAATCCTAACGAGAGTGAATATGATATGTTTACCGTAGGTCATACATCAACTTCGGTTTCGCTCGCCTGCGGTTTAGCAAAAGCTCGTGATGTTAAACGAGAAAATCATAACATTGTAGCCGTTATCGGCGATGGTTCATTAAGCGGAGGAGAAGCTTTAGAAGGACTGGATTTTGCCGGTGAGCTCGGCACAAACATTATAATTGTAGTAAATGACAATGAACGTTCTATTGCCGAAAATCACGGAGGACTATATCAAAACCTCAAACTTTTACGTGAAACAAACGGAACTGCGGAATGTAACTTATTTAAATCTTTCGGGCTAGATTATGTTTATCTTGAAAACGGCAACTCAATTTCCGATTTAATTGATATATTCAACCAAGTTAAAAACCATAAAAAACCGATTGTTGTTCACATCCATACAAACAAAGGTAACGGTTACGGTTTTGCCGAAAACGACAAAGAAAAATGGCATCATTTACCACCGTTTGATATAAATACCGGAGAAAACACCATTGATATGTCGGGCGAAAACTACCTTAATATTACTTCCGATTATTTAATTGAAAAAGTAAAACAAGATAAAAATATCGTTATTGTAAATGCCGGTACCCCCGGAGCCGTCGGCTTTACTCCCCAAAAAAGAAAAATATTGGGCGAAAATTTTGTTGATGTAGGCATTGCAGAAGAGCATGCGGTTGCCATGAGTTCGGCTTTGGCAAAAGGAGGCTGCAAACCTATTTATTGCGTTTTAAGCTCCTTTGTTCAACGTACATACGACCAATTATCACAAGATTTGGCATTAAATAAAAATCCGGCAGTTATATTGGTTGCTTGGACCGGTATAAACGGAGCAGATGCTACCCATTTAGGCTGTTTTGATATTCCTTTAATCTCAAACATCCCAAACATTGTTTATTTAGCCCCTACATGCAAAGAAGAATATCTTGCTATGATAGATTGGGCTATTGAGCAAAACGAACATCCTGTTGTTATCAGAATACCTTCAATTTTATTTAATTTACCAACCGAAATAAAAACAGATTTTAATAATATAAATACTTTTTCAACCGAAATAAAAGGTGAAAAAGTTGCAATTATAGGCGCCGGTGCATTTTATAATTTAGGTCTCAAAATTCATGAAGAACTTAAAAACAAGGGTATCGACGCAACCTTAATTAACCCTCGTTTCGTTAGTGGTATTGACACTCAAACTCTTGAAAATCTTAAACAAGACCATCAGATTGTTGTAACATTGGAAGATGGTATTTTAGATGGCGGATTTGGGCAAAAAGTTGCATCATTTTACGGTTCAAGCAACGTAAAAGTCCTAAATTACGGAAGCAAAAAAGAAGTTACTGAC